>JAYRIK010000062.1:0-2416 GCA_041906865.1 Candidatus Auribacterota bacterium | reverse complement strand
GAAGCTGAAAAACATTATTGGCAACTGATTAAAAATTATTCTGATTCTGCATTGGTCCCTGATGCTCATTTGGCGATTGGCGAGATGGCTTTTGCAAAGCAAAATTTTACTCATGCCCTTGAACATTTTAATGCCATTAAAAAGTACCCTGATTCTCGGGTTTATCCCTACGGATTATATAAAGCGGGATGGACTTATTATAATTTGCATAACGCTTTAGAGGGATTGAAACAATTAGAAATGGTGGTTGAATTTGGGTATAAAGTAGCCAGTCAAAATATAGATGCCAGATTGGATTTAAGAAAAGAAGCTCTGTCTGACATGACTTTATTTTTTGAAGAAGTTCTTCCTGCAGAAAAAGCCTGGTCGTATTTTTCCTATCAAGGGCGCGGCTTGGATGTGGCTCCTTATTTACTGAAATTGTCTTACCTATACAAACGCCACAGCAGATATAATGATATTAATTTGGTTCTGTCTGACATGATAAAAAATTTGCCTTTGTCTCAGTTGCGTCCAGAAGCTGAGTCAGAACTCATCATTGCGAATGATTATCTTAAAGATTATGAAAGAGCCGTAAAATATATGAGTTCTCTTTCATGGGTATGCACTCCTGAAGGAGAGTGGGAAAAAGCACAACCTTCATCTCAGCAAGCGGATCATTTTAAAGGCAATCTACAGGCACAAAATTTATGTCGGGAGAAAGTGACATTTATTTCTAGAAAATTGGCACTCAAATGGTTTGGGATGTGGCAAAAAAATAAATCTCAAGTTCTTTTAGCAGATAGTGCAGAAAAATCATTTTCAATATACCTCAAACACAGTTTGGAATCTCAGGAATCCCATGATGTGAGATATTCTTATGGGGAGTTGCTGTTTCAACGAAATAAATTTCGTGAAGCCAGTGCTCAGTACACCTGGGTGGGTATGAAATCACCAAAAAGTAAACAAAGCCATGATGCGCTTTATGCCGCTTTATTAGCATTGGAAAAAGCAGCTGGAGCTAAATGGAGTGATCGTGATGAAAAAGAGTTTCAGTCATTGGTGGGAGAGTACGTTCGCCGAAATCCTAAGGGTTCCTATCGATTGGACCTTGAGTTTAAAATGGCTCTTATCGCATACGAAAAAAATAATTACACTTTCGCTTCCCCCATATTTGAGCGTTTGGGTAATGATTATTTTGCCGAGGGTAAAGGACAAAAATCGCAAGATTTGTATTTGGATATATTGAATATTCAAAAGCAGTACACTCAGCTTAAAAAATATTCATTGCAACTGAGGAATCGCGAGAAAACGGTAGAAAGAAAAGAAAAACTCACTCACATATATGAGCAAGCTTATTTTTTAGAAATACAAACACAGGAAGAAAAAAACGAATGGTTGAATGCTTTAACAGGATACAAAAAATTTGTTCTTGAAAACCCCAAGTCTTCTTTGGCTGAGAAAGCTTGGTGGAATGCCATCGCACTTTATTTTCGATTGGGTGATTTGATGGGAGGAGCTCAAGCCTGCACAGAATATCATCAATTGTTTCCTCAATCACCCAAGGTCGTCGATGCTCTTTTGCGAGGTGTTCAGACATATGAGGAAGTGGCTCGATTAGAACTGGCTGCGCCTCTGCTTTTACAGTTAAGTCAGTTAGATAAAAAATCCTATTTGAAGTGGAGAAGTTTATCTGCTGATTATTATTTTCTTTCAGGACAAGAAACCAAATCTGCAGAGATATATCAAGAGCTCATGAAAGCTAAAGATCATCATGTCTCTTCCCATGCGATTCAACAGCTTGAGTTGATAGCTCAGATGAAAAATAACGAATCAGAACAAAAGAAATTCAGTAAAATGTTGGCTGGTTTAGGGATTGAACCTCAAGCCAGTACCGCTCGTTTGGAAAGTTTGGAAAAAACATATCAGAAGGGTCAAATGACTGAAGCATTTAATGAAGCTAAAAAAATCATATCCCTTGGAAAGACGGTAAGTTCACAAGTATTAGCACGAGCCCGGTTCATTCAAGCCGAAGTACTTTCACAAGAATTTTCTCAACAAAGTGTTAAAGCAAAGGCCGAACGAGTGGCAACGGTGTTGGCTTTAAAAACACAAAAACTGGAAAAAGCTCAACAGGCTTATCAAGATGTGATGAAGTATGGAGATTCTTCTTCCACAGTTCAAGCTCTAGAAAAAATGAGTGATCTGTACCGGCTTTATGTGGAAAGTCTGAGAAAAATGCCTCTACCTGAAGGGTTGAGTTCAACAGATGAACCGGCATTTCGTGATGAAATTGAAAAATTGGCCATCCCTTTAGAAGAAAAAAGTGTGGAGAGTATGGCTCAGGCCGTTGATGCGGCTCGCAAGTTGCAATTAAAAGATGGAAGTGTGGCACGGTTGCAGCAAAGGCTCAATCAATTGAATATGTCTAAGGAAG
>JAYRIK010000061.1:0-2722 GCA_041906865.1 Candidatus Auribacterota bacterium | reverse complement strand
TCATCTAAAAACCTTTTTCTTACTTTACAGGTCCATCGATTGACACCATTCACGAAACAACCAATTGTACAAGGAGGCCAGAAGAATCATCAAAACATGTATAAGTAGTATAATATGGCCTCCTTAGTAATCTATCACTTCTCATTGTAAAGAAAGGTTTAATAGTTTGAAAGATTAAGTTTTTTCTTTTTAATCTTTTGCGCCAAAGGCGCATCAACCTTTGACTGAGAACCCTTGACCTCTTCTTTTAACTATCGTAAGCTGCGTTCATGATTGAAAAATTTTTGATTCAGCTTTCTTGTCAAATTCACTCTGATTCTTTTAGTCTAGATGAGCTTCCTGTCGAGCTTCAATCATGTGCAACAGTTGAAGAAAAACTTCATCAAGTTTCTCAGCTCAAAATTTATCTAAAAAACAAATCCCAAGCCCTTCGCATCAAAAACCAGCTCAAGCAAATGTCTCATTTTCATCTTTCTCATTTTCAAATAACCGTTTTGCCTTTTTCACAATGGGCACATCGCTGGAAAAAAGGACTTAAAATTTTAAAAGTCTCGAAAAATTTGGTCATTCGTCCCAGCTGGCTAAAGCATCGAAAACGTCGAGGAGAAACTGTTATTCAAATTGATCCTGAGATGGCTTTTGGCACGGGACATCATCCTACAACCTTCATGTGTTTAGAATGGATTTCAAAAAATGCCTCCCACTGGCGAAAAGTTTGCGACGTGGGGTGTGGCTCAGGAATTCTTGCTATTGCTGCCGTGAAATTAGGGGCTCAAAAAGCCACAGCTATCGATATTGATCTTGAAGCTCTCAAAGCAGCCCGAAAAAATATTCAACTCAATCAAGTCAGCAAAAAAATATCTCTCAAAAAAGATATTCAAGAAGCATCAAAAAAGAAACAGCATTTTGATGCTGTGTTTTCCAATTTAACCGCACGAGACATTCGAACAAATTGGCAAGATATTGCTTCTCTGACTACCCGGGGAGGACAACTCATGCTTGCAGGCATTGAAGCTTCACAAACTCATTGGTTTGAGCCATGGCTTCAAAAACAAAAAAGCTGGATTTTAAAAGAGGGGAAAAAAGATGGAGATTGGAAAGGTTATTTTTTAGAAAAGACGAAATGAAAAATTTTCGACAATTGAATCATACTCTCTATAGATCCTTAAGACCTCTTTTGATTAAGATTCAAAACAAACTTACAAAAAAACAATGCTGATAAACTTCCGACCAAGGCCATCATCATATCCCATTGCGTATCCCAAATGTCCCCCTGTGTCCCTAAAAAAGATTCTGCAGCAGAGCCGGTAAAACACGCAACAGCCCATTCGAAAAGTTCGTAGCAAGCACTAATAGCAAGACAAAAGCTCACGACGAAAAGATTAAGCCAACCCCCTTGTTTCACGGGTGATTTTCGAATCAAAATTTCTCGCATGACCATCGCAGGAACAAAACCCTGGAAGAAATGACCTACACGATCATAATAATTTCTCTTTAAGTCAAGGATCTCTTTAAGCCAATTAAAAAGTGGGACCTCAGCATAGGTGTAATGAGCCCCTATCAGCAAAATCACAGCATGAATTGCTAAAAAAACATATACCCATGCAGTAAACTGAAATCGAGAATAAGTCAGAATAAGGACTGGAAGCACTATCAGTACCGGTAGAGCTTCAAGAAACCAAGTAAAATAATCATGGGGAGAAAGAATCGACCAGACCAAGACAGGACTGACAAGTCCAAGCAAAACCACATTAAGTTTTGTAGATTTCATTATTATTTTTTTGCTTTCCCCTGACTTGCAACTGCAGCCATCGCCTTTTCTACTTCTGCAGGATCTCCTAAATAATAATGCTTAACTGCTTTCAAATTTTGATCCAACTCATAAACCAAAGGCATTCCTGTGGGAATATTTGAATGAACAATGTCTTCATCCGAGATATTGTCCAAATATTTCACCAAAGCCCGAAGGGAATTTCCATGGGCTGCAATAATGACACGCTTTCCGGCTTTGATTTGAGGGACAACAGCTTCATTCCAATGAACTAGAACACGAGCAACCGTATCTTTCAAACATTCTGTCAAAGGAAGCTCAGATTCTTTCAAATTTTTATACCGGGCATCTTTCCCTGGATAACGCTCATCGTCTTTAGAAAGCGGTGTAGGAGGAATATCGTAACTTCTTCTCCAAATTAAAACCTGCTCCTCTCCAAATTTTGCTGCCGTCTCAGATTTATTTAATCCCTGTAAAGATCCATAATGACGCTCATTGAGCCTCCATGAATGATGAATGGGAATCCACATCAAATCCATTTCATCTAAAGTCATCCAAAGTGTACGAATGGCCCGTTTTAAAAGAGAAGTAAATGCCACATCAAAAACAAAACCCTCTTTCTTTAAAAGTTGTCCTGCCTTTTTAGCCTCTTCTCTCCCCTTTTCAGATAAATCAACATCTGTCCAACCTGTAAAGCGGTTTTCTTTATTCCAAGTACTCTCTCCATGTCGTATCAAAACAATTTTTGTCATCTAGTTCCTCCTATTCTGTTAAATAAACATGAAAATAAATTGCTAGATTTTACAAGAACACCCTTTCTTCTTCAATATAAGGATTTGTTTTTGAAGCGAATCCACAAAAATATCTTGCTGTTTTTTACCTTTGGCTAACTTAGAAGATAAAGGGCTTTGATGCTGATAACCTCTGGCCTTCATTTCCTCAATCAATTGC
>JAYRIK010000060.1:0-11044 GCA_041906865.1 Candidatus Auribacterota bacterium | reverse complement strand
GAGGCAGAGCTTCTTCTGTTATAGATCCAGAAACAGGACAAACCATTGATAATTGCCAGCATGTTCTTCTAGGCTGCTGCACAGAGTTGATAAATTTCTATAAAAGACTCGAAGTAGAATCCAACATTCATTTTCAAAAAGAATATTTATTTATCACTCCTGATCAAAAAGTCTCCAAACTCAAAGGAATCTTTCTTCCCGCTCCCTTTCACATTCTTTTTTCTTTTATAAAACTCGCGTTTTTAGATTTTATGGATAAAGTATCCATCTTTTACGCTATGGCTATCATATTGTTCACATCGGCTAAAAAGATAAATGCACTAGAAAAAATTTCTTTTCTGGAATGGCTTCAAAAACACCATCAAACTCAAAAATCCATCGAACGATTTTGGAAAATCATTTTGGTTAGTGCTTTGAATGAAGATTTAGACAAAATATCCACAAAGTATGCTTTTAAAACTTTTCAGGAAGCCTTTTTAAAAAACAGAAATGGTTATCAGATGGGAATTCCTACTCTTCCTCTTTCCAAACTTTATTCAGAACCCACAATTCAGTTTCTAAATCATCATGGAGGAAAAGTTCTATTTCAAAAGAAAGTGAATAAAATCCGAATGATAGAAAATAAAATTTCAGGAATAGAGTTGAGCGATGGTTCTGTCATTACAAGTGATGTTTACGTTTGTGCTCTTCCTTTTCAAGAGCTTGTGGATATCCTTCCTGCAGAACTTTTCAAGCAATACCCTGAGTTCAACACCATCAAATCACTTAAAACTTCCCCTATTACAGGGATTCATCTTTTCTTTGATCAAGTGGTAATGGAAGCAGAGTCCATGATTGTTCTAGATCGAACAATTCAATGGATTTTTAACAAGAGCAAGAATTTTTCAAATCAAACTCCAATAGGTCAATATCTACAGATCGTCATTAGCGCTTCAAAAGATCTTATCCCAAAGACTAAAAATGAAATTGTTGAACTGGTTTTGAAAGAGCTTCAAGAAATATTCCCTAAAGTAAAACAATCTCATCTCTTGAGAAGTGTTGTCATTAAAGAACTTCTTGCAACCTTTTCTCCTGCTCCAGGAAGTGATGCACTCAGACTTTCTCAAAAAACACCCATTCAAAATCTTTTTCTAGCTGGAGATTGGACAAAAACCGAATGGCCTGCCACCATGGAAGGAGCAGTCAGAAGCGGACATGCTGCTGCAGAAGCTATTCTTTCAAAGTATTCAAAAAATCCTTAACACACGCGGCCAATCTCCTCGAAGATTTATGAGAAGACCATCCTATTCTTAAAAGATAAAAAACATGCCAAGGATGTTTCAAAATTTCTATCAGAACAAACTTCCATGCAACTTTCCCTTCTTTAGTCACCCAAGAGCTAAAATCAATCTTGATATCCTGCTTCACATCATCTGAAATTACTCTCAAATTAAAAAATGGAGTTTTATGCTGAACCAAAGCCTCTGCAATAAAACCTGCTTCCATATCCACAGAAAAAGCATGAAAAGCTTTCCCTAATTTTTCCTTTTCTGAAGCCAAAGCAACTGCTTTTGAAACAGTCAAAGAGGTCCCTGTCCGGATTTTAGAAGAAATTTGGTTTAAAACTTCTTCCCATTTTTTCCATAACCTCTTCAGGAAAATCTCTTTGGGTCGATGATCCCAAGGGCCCTTTTCCCATATCAAAATTTTTTCGGAAAGAAAAACATCTCCAACTTTCAAACTAGGGTTCAATCCCCCTGCATAGCCACAAGAAAAAACCATATCAGGCAAAGACGATGTTAAATAATATTCACAGGCCTTTTGAGTATTTTTTCTCCCCATACCTGTCACAATCACTGTTATCTCATGAGCGTTAAAAATCCCATGAAATTCTTTGGTATGAAAAGGAAGATGTTTTAACTTTAGAGCTTTGACAATCGGACGTGCTTCTTCATAAAGAGCACAAAAAATGAGAATTTTCATTTAGGATTTGAAAGTTGGGAGTAATACCCCAAAGCAAACAAAGGAAAATATATTTTATAATACTCATATTTAATATAAAACACACGAGGAAAGCCTGTCCCTGTATAAGGTTTTTCGTCCCAAGACCCATCTGATTTTTGAGTATTCAAAAGATACGCCAACCCTTTTTGTACGGCTGAACTTTTTAAATCCCCTGAAGCAAAAAGACCCATAAGAGCCCAAGCTGTCTGACTCGGTGTACTTTCTCCTTTACCCCGCTCGCTTGGGTCATCGTAGGACCTACAACTTTCTCCCCATCCCCCATCTGGATTTTGAACCGAACGAAGCCACTGAGAACCCTTTTGAATATAATCTTGCTGAATATTTTCTCCGATACAAGCCAAGCCCTTCAAAACTTGCCAAGTCCCATAAATATAATTCACGCCCCAACGGCCATACCAGGCCCCATCTTGTTCCTGCTCTTTTCTTAAGTATTCAATCGCTTGTTGAACTTGCAAATCTTCTTTTCCAATTTTAAAAGCACTGAACATTTCCAAAACTCTCCCTGTAATGTCTGCACTACTAGGATCCAACATGGCATTATGATCCGCAAAAGGAACCTTCGTAAAAATCATACGATCATTATTTTTATCAAAAGAAGCCCAACCCCCGTCTTTGTTCTGCATGGATCTAACCCAGTGAACACCCCGTTCCATGGCTCTTTCGAGATGGACAATTGATTCTCTGGACCATGCTCCCGCACGATCATGCAACCTTTTTAAGGCCATTAAAACCATGATGGTGTCATCCACATCCGGATAGAATTCATTTTGAAATTCAAAATACCAACCACTCGGCTCAACTTTTGGATTCTTGATCTGCCAATCGCCTGCATGTCTCACTTCTTTTTCCAAAAGCCATTGTGCAGCCTTCTTAAGGCCTGGGTGAGTAGGATCTAACCCTGATTCTGTTAAAGCAACAATGGCCAAGCCTGTATCCCAAATGGGAGAAAAACAAGGTTGCAAACGCATGGCTCCATTTTCTTCAACTTCAAATGCCTCCAATTGTTTCAGGCCACGCTTCATCAAAGGATGATCCTTGTCATAGCCTAAAACACTCAGAGCAAAAAGAGAATTGACCATGGCGGGATAAATGGCTCCCAATCCATCGCTTTTTTCCAAACGCTCAAGCATCCACTGTTTGGCTTTACGAAGTGCGGTCTTTCTAAAAGGTTTAAAAGGAAGTTTTTCATAAATCTTTAAAAGTCGGTCGACTCTCAAGAAGAAATGCTTCCAAGAAAAAAAAGGTCGTGAAGAAATTGAAATACTTTTGAGTTTCGGATTCTTTTCAAAAAGCTCTTCAATTCCTTTTCCAGCAGGCACTGGACGTATCGGTCGAGCCGCATAAATAATAGAAAGAGGAATCACAATCGCCCGAGACCATGAAGAAATCGCGTAAACGCTAAAATAAAGCCAGGTAGGCGCCAATATGATCTCAGGGACAATGGTAGGAACAGCGTTCCATTCATATTGACCGATCAAAGCCAAATAAATTTTGGTAAAGCTATTACACTTTTCTACACCACCTAATGTTTCAACAGCAAGCTTAGCTTGTCGCATTAAAGTATCATCTGGGGAAAAACCTGCAAGCTTTAAAGCGGTATAGGCCTTAACCGTTGCACTAATTTCTCCAGGACCTTCAGGATAAATATTCCAACCACCATCCGGCAATTGCTTCTGAACAATAAATTGGGCAAGTTTTTTCACTTTTTCTGGATTGTGAATCCCCAAAAAATGCATCATGAGAATATAATCAGAAGGAAGCGTGGAATCAGCTTTTAATTCAGCAACCCAAAATCCCTTCTCATCTTGATGAGATAGAAGATAGACTTGAGTTTTCTGAATTGCAGCTTGAAGACTTTGATCGAAAGCAGTAGAAACACTTTCACTGCCCATCCATTCAAAATCCAGCAAATTAGGTCTTGAGTTTGTAACCATCTCTCCCATGGAATCCTCTTAAGAAAAAACACGAAGAGGCAAACAATAGCACAATGCCACAAAGAGTTCAAGGGGGCAGGATTCTTATGCCTTTAACAATGAAGAAATCTTACTCTGGATCTAATTAATCTCGAGACTTTCGTCCGCGAAAAAAGGGCTTCTTTTTACCACCAAAACCCCTGTTTTCACTTCCTCGATTGTCATTTCCTCTGTCTCTATTAAAACCTCTATCCCGATCAAAACTTCTTTCTCTGTCGAAAGGTCGGTCTTGATCAAAACTTCTTTCTCTTGGGGCATGACCACGATCTGATCGATCATTATTTCGAGAGTTTCCGAAAGAACGAAAAGGTTTCGAAAAGCGTTTTTCTCTATTAAAAGGTCTATCTGGAGACTTTCCAAGGAGCATGTCTACTTTCTTTTCCAAAAATCCTAGCTGCTGCTGAATTTTCTTAAGTAGACCGATTACATCCGTTTGGTCTTGAGGTGCAAATTCTGATTCTTCAAACTGCTCTTCTTGCTGTTCATCTTGTTGTTCGTCTTGTTCGTTCTGCTCGTTTTGTTCGTTCATCTTGCTCCTTTATATCCAGGCAAATTTTTGCGCTTGGAATTGCATTTATGAGGATTTTAGCCTCCTGGTACTACCAGTTGCTTTCACTAGTAGTAAGGAATGTAACCGTAAAAGCGACATTTGTTACTACAGGGTGAACATATTACCAGCATTGCCCGCTAAAATACTATCTATTTCAAAGATTGTCCCTTCCTGAAATATGCTCTAAATGCAAAATATATGCGTTTTGAATGAGGCGTCTTTTGGCAACTTGATCCATTTAAGAAGTGTTATAATACCTTGAGGAGGTGTATGATGCAAAAGAAAGCGTTAGTTATTGCAGGAATTTTCTTTGAAATGATATCTATTCTACAATTGACCAGATTTATCCTCAAAATTGAAGTCATTGTTGCAGGCCATGCCATTCCATTATGGGCAAGCCTCATGGCCTTTGTCCTACTTCAAATTCTAGGCCTATGGATGTTTAAGGCAACGAAGCCCTAACCCTAAAGGGCTATAAACTTCTTGAGGACTGCTGCGCTGTAGTACCGGTCCTTAAAGAAGGAAATAATCAAAAGTTGAAGCAAAATAATCTCCCTCTACTTGCCCCAATCTCTGGCGTATCTGAAATCTCTATCAATCGTCCTTTGAGAAATTTTGGCAATGAGAGGCAAACGACGCTTATACTGAGAATCTCGCATCTTCACAAAAATCTTTTTCACAAAATCTTTGTCAAAGCCTGCTTCTTCTAGTTCTTCCAAAGAATAACGTTCATCCACCATATAATAAAAAAGTTTGTCAACATCTTTATAACTAAAGCCCATTTCTCCTTCATCTGTCTGCCCAGCCCAAAGATCTCCGCTCGGCGCCTTTCCCACAATTTCCTGAGGTACTCCCATAAACTCTGCCAATTGCCAAACTTGAGTCTTATAAAGATCTCCGAGGGGATTGAGGGCCGAAACCATATCGCCATATTGAGTACCGTAACCTAAAAGCAATTCTGTCTTGTTGCTTGTTCCAATCACCAAGGCCTTAAGATCATGAGAATGATCATAGAGTATGGTCATGCGCTCACGCGCTGATTTATTCCCACGTCGAATATTCGAAATATCGGGAAAAAGCTTGAAATAAGAATCAACCATGGGAGTAATTTCGATCACATTCAAATGAATTTTTAATTTTTCAGCAACCGTTTGAGCATCTTTCAAACTGCTGGGGTGAGATGTTTGATAAGGCATGGCTAATGCCCAGACATTTTCAGGGCCCAACGCCTTAGCCAAAAGATAAGCCACGAGAGAAGAATCCACCCCTCCAGAAAGTCCAAAAATCGCCCGCTGAAAACCACATTTATGCGTTTCGTCTCTTAGAAACCGAACGAGCATTTCGCGGACGAGCTTTGGATTGATGATGAGTGGATTTATTTCTGATTCTTGTAAGTTCATAGAGCACCAAATCAATGTTTTCGTCTCTGATCATCGGGCTCATGAGACGACTACGGCGGATTTCACCTTCATCTAACTCAATAAAAGTGAGCGCCTCTTCAAAATACGGAGCCTTCGTAATGACTTGTCCCTTGGGATTGACCACCTCGGATCCACCCCAAAAATTAACACCTTCCTCAACGCCAGAGCGATTGACGTAAATAATATACACACCATAAAGTGCTGCATAAAAACGATTCATTTCCTCCCACATCTTTGTACTATAAAGCTTTTCTTCAGTTCCTACACCCCGCCCAGGACTGGATGAGAGAGCCAGAATAAATTTAGCACCATCTTGAACTGCAATCTGTATAGAAGTGGGATGCCACAAATCCTCACAAATTAAAAGACCCATGCGTCCAAATTTAGTTTGGAAGGACCGAATAGAATTGCCTCGAGAAAAATAACGCTGTTCATCAAACATGCCATACGTAGGCAGATAAACTTTACGATGAAGATGTAGAAGCTCTCCTGCCTCTAAATACGCCCCTGCATTAAAGAACTCTACTGAATCAGTTTCTTCCACAAAGCCGAAACAAATGGAAATCTTTTTAGAGAGTGCCAACAACTCCTTCCATATCTTTGATTTTTGTTTGAGTGATACCCCCGAAACCGTGTCCCTGAGGAAATAGCCTGTCAACCCCAGTTCTGGGAAAATGATTAATTGAGCTTTTTGCTTAACAGCCTCACGAATTTTCCGAGTAAAAAGTTCGAAATTCCACTCTAAATCTCCGAGGCGTGGATAGATTTGAGCCAATGCAATTTTAGTTTTCATGAAACCCTATTTTTCTTTGCGGCTTATCCTCAATACGTTCCTCAATCAACTCCCGAATCGCTTCAAAAACCACCTGAAACTGCTGGTCGTATTTCTTTTCCATTTCTTCGATTTTTGTTTTCAGTTCTCCATGGGTCAGAAGCATTTCTCTCAATCTTGTAAACGTACGCATGATTTGGATGTTTACATCTATCGCTCGATCACTGTTGAGGACACTCGAGAGCATCGCTACGCCTTGCTCAGTAAATGCGTAAGGCTTTTTTCTCAAACCCATCTTTTCGCGATTGGATATCACAATTTGTGATCTCCAATTTTCCATCTCAGCTTCTGTGAGTTGGAACATAAAATCTGAGGGAAAACGTTTTATATTTCGTTGCACAGCTTGATTCAAAGCTCTTGTTTCTACACCATAGAGTTCTGCAAGATTTCGATCTAACATAATCCGCTTATTTCTTACTAAAAAAATCTTTCCTTCAATTTTCTCATGCAAAACTAAAGTTGTCATATCAGTCTCTCTATTTAAACATCCCAAAATATATCATCTTTTGTTAATAACTTGAGGTCACAAATTGTGACATCCAATTTACTGTAAAGAACGTATTCTACCTCAAAAGATCATAAAAAAACTCGAAAAATGAAGAACGATCCACCCCAATTGCCACTTGCAAGGATTTTGGAGAAGGGTTGAAAGATGAAAACCAATGGCCCTTATCTTTTCCCAATATTATTTCCCCTTCTTTATACGATAAAGAATCTAGCCCCAAAAAGCTAGCAACCGCAACAGGATCACACAAATAAAAAGTTTCTCGTCCAGACACTTTTTGCCAAGCATGCCAACTCTGCAGAATAAACTCCTTCACTTCATGACAAATTTTCAAACGCCCGATCTCTTTTTCATCAATAAAAAATTGCCGACCTAACTCTAAAGGAATTATTTTTTTAGGAATACGAGTTGCTAATAAGCTTCGCGTCGCCTGAGGATCCGAACAAAAATTAAATTCTTCTTCTCGCTCGATAGAACCTCCCATGCCTGTCCAACACGAGATATTCTCTTCTAATTCTGGCTGAAGAGACAAAGCTGCCGAAAATTCTGTAAGTGGACCCAAAGTCAGAACTTCTAACTCAGGCGTCTGAGACAAGATTTCTAAAAATAGATTTTCTATATTTCCTTGATTCTCTAACGGTTGCTCTGGTCCTAGATATTCCCTTTTGAAATATAGTTCTTGGGGATGAAAAGAACCTTGTCCTACTGGGACATTTTTCCCTTCATGCTTCAAAATCTCCTTTAACAAATGAAAACGTTGACCGTCTTGATCGTGACACGTCTCTATACCTACAACTTCTATTTCAGAAGATCTCAAAGCCATTAAAATCGCTAAAATATCATCTGGATTTGTTCCAATGTCTGTCCAAATAAAAACTTTTCTCATATTTCTTGCTTATCTTTCACTTCAAAATTTTATTTTTTTATTGTATCACTATCAACAAGACCTTATAATTTTATTGTTTTTGATGCTGATACCTTAATCGCCGTGGGGACCTTTGGTCAAGCAAAGTGGGTTTCAGAAGTTTTTTCTATTTTTCGTTTTTCTTCTCAATCTCTTTCGTTTTTCTTCTCTAACTTCTTTTGCGGACAATGATGAATATTGGAAAGATGCTGCCTCATTTATTCAATCAGGTGACTTTCAAAATGCTTTAAAAACAATCGACCAACTCCTCTCTGAAAGACCCAATGATATTTTACTTCTACGACTTAAAGCTATTTGCCTATTTGAGCTAAAAGACGAAGATAAAGCTGTTAAAACCTTACGACAGGCAATTGCAATTGATCCTACCAATATTTCATGCCGTTATTACTTGGCTCAAACTCTGGCTTATACAGGTAATATTTTAGAAGCAAAAAAATTTCTAACAGAAGTGATAACTGAAGCTCCGAACTCTGAATATGCCAAAATGGCTCATGAGGTTTTTCCAAAACTAGAAAATTTAAGCATCTCCGCTGAAGTTCTTCCCCAAGAACATCGATGGAATTTCTCTACAAGAACCGCTGGTGAGTACGATGACAATGTTCCTTCAAGATCCAAACACGAACCTGGTAATGACCCCAAAGATTCTTTCCAATTTATAGCTTCCTGTTTTTTAGAATTTCATGTCTTGGATGAAAAAATGGATGCAAGCCCTTTAACGACAGGGCTAAGCTACACAGGTTATCAAAGTCTGCATGAACGAAAAATCTTTAATGATTTTGATGTTACAAGCCATACCCCAAGTCTTTTTGTTGAAAAAAGCAGCTATTTTAAATCCATGCCATTCAAAACGCGTTTGTCTACGAATTACACTAAAACAGAATTGGGATTTAGCGACTATAGCGATTCTGTCGAGTTGAAGACTAATTTTGAGTTACAATGGGCAGCCTGGGCTGTTTTTTCTCCTCATTACTCTATCGAGCTACGTTCTTTTAAGGACGACAGTGTCTCTCCCAAATTTTACTCTCGAGATGGGATTGGAGAATGCGCTGGATTTGATCAACAATTTTATCTTTTTAATAATAAGATTTTCATTTCTATTGGTTATGACTTTCAATGGGATAATACAGAAGGTGTCTTTTTTGAAATCAATAGCCATAATGCCTCAGGTTCCATTAGCCTCTCTCTTCCTTGGAAGTTTCGTCTCTACGGACAGCTTGAATTTCATACAGAAGATTACAGCAAGTTTACGGTGAGTCCTCAACGCTTCGACAATGTCTATACCCTTTCGACGGGGTTATCTAGACCTCTTTGGAAAGACAATTTATCCGCGGAATTTACTTATTCTTATAGCACCAGTGATTCAAATTATAATTTTTCTGAATATGAACGAAGTGTTTATGGAATTGCCCTAAACTGCAATTTTTAGTACAATACTTTAGTTGGAGGGTGCTTTATGAGCTCTATTGAGCCAAGCTGTTCAAAAGTGTCCTTTTATATTAAGACTTCTCTCCTTTTAACTTGTCTTTTTGTATATCCCATTCAAATTTTAAGAAGTGAAGCCTCTCCTTACGTGAGAGATCAAGAAATTGATCGCGAAATGGGATTTCTTCATCGCCCTTGGAAAATTCCATCTATTCGTATTCACTCTCGTAGGAATTTACCCAGACAACTCCAACCTGGGTTTCCTCCTTATCATCAGTTGGTTGAAAAAGGGCAAAGACTGCCAAGAATTAATACAACAGGAATATCGACGGCAAGCATCACATCTGAATTAACTCCTTCAGAAACATCCAGAGGCTCAAATATATCGTCAGGGAACTTCTCTTCAACTGACACAAGAGCCAACTTTCCAGGCTCTGGCTCACCCACATCTGGAGGTAGTACAAGCGGAAGTACCACTGGAGGGGGACGCACAACAGGTGGCGGAACTGCCGCAGGTGGTGGAAGTACTTCAGGAGGAGGCTCAAGTACAGGAGGCGGAAGTACTACTGGGGGTGGAAGCACAGGAGGTGGAGGAGCAGCTACAGGACCTTAGAAAAATTGTTTAAACACCTCTATTTATAAATTTAAAAAGTTTGTTTTTATTCTATCTCCTTCTATCACTTCCTTCCTAATATTTGGATTTTTTATTGCCACAGAGAAACAAAGCCCCTAAGATGATGAGCTATATGAAAATTCTTCTCACCGGTGGAGCCGGATACATTGGAAGTGTCACAGCCAAAGAGCTTTTGAATAGAAAGCATGCGCTCACCATCATTGATGATTTGAGTGAAGGACATCGCGAAGCAATTGATACAAGAGCTCATTTCATTGAAGGAAATCTTTCCGATTCTAAAGTGCTTAAAATCGCCTTTCAAAATCAGAGCTACGATGCTGTTATACACTTTGCAGCTTCTTGCCGTGTGGGAGAGTCCGTCGAAAATCCTGCTCTTTATTATCGCAACAATGTGGAAGCAAGCCTGAGCCTTTTGGAAGCTGTACGAGAGAATAAAGTATCCAAATTTATTTTCTCTTCATCCTGCGCTATTTATGGCGAACCCAAAGATGTTCCTATCACAGAGCAAACACTTGAAAAACCCTCTCATCCCTATGGTGAAACAAAATGGGCTTTTGAAAACATGCTTCACTGGTATTCAAAAGCCTATGGGATAACCACAATCGCTTTGCGTTACTTTAACGCAGCAGGGGCAACAGAAGAGCTGGGAGAATATCATTCACCTGAAACACATTTAATCCCAAACGTGCTTCGTGCAGCATTGGGACAGTTGCCCTATGTCGAAATTTATGGAACAGATTATCCAACCCCAGATGGGACTTGCGTTCGAGATTACATT
>JAYRIK010000059.1:0-7985 GCA_041906865.1 Candidatus Auribacterota bacterium | reverse complement strand
GAGGTGTATCAAGGAGAATAGCCGAAACAGCATGATATCTCCTAGCACTTTCTAAGTCATTCTTAATTGAAAAGGCTTTAATCACAGGAATATTAAAGCCTTCACAATCTGCAGGACTCTCATCTGCGTGAAATTGTAAAAAATCCAAGTCGATTTCTTTAATGATCTTTAAAATATTTTCTTTAGATTCATTTACAAAAATTCCAACTTTTGAAATAAAAGGAGGAAGACTCTGAATTATTTTTTGAGCCTTTGCAGGCAAAATAAATCGAGGGCTTTTGGAATAAAAATTAAAACCCAAAGCGTCTGCTCCTGCATGCACAGACGCTAAAGCATCTTCAAAATTTGTAATCCCGCAAATTTTTACTTTGACCATATAAAACCTAGAATATTTCTCGCATTTTGGATGCAATATCTTCAGAGCGCATGAATGCTTCTCCAATTAAGACAGCATCTACATTTAATTTTTCTACACGCAAGATGTCCTCTCTATTCATTAAGCCACTTTCAACAACCACTGTTGCATTTGAAGGAATTTTAGGACACAAACGTTCACAAACTTCTAAATCAACTTTAAATGTTTTCAAATCTCGATTATTAATTCCAATAATTTCAGAGCCTGCATCAAGTGCCTTTTGAAGTTCTTCTTCATCATGAACTTCCACAAGAACTGATAAACCAACTGATTTTGCTTTAAGCATCAACTTGGAAAGAGTTTTTTGATCAAGTGCAGCAACAATTAAAAGAATAGCTTTTGCACCATATGCTTTAGCTTCTTCAATTTGATAAGCATCAATAATAAAATCCTTCCTTAGAACAGGTAAATTTACTGTTCGAGATACTTTTTGCAAATACTCTAAATGACCCTGAAAAAATTTTTCATCTGTCAAAACAGAAATGGCATGAGCTCCATTTTGCTCGTAAATTTGTGCGATCTTTTCGGGATCAAAGGAGTCTCTTAAGATTCCTTTTGAAGGAGAGGCCTTTTTGATTTCTGCAATAAGATGTAAAGGCTCATTTCCCTTTCTTTGTATGGCTTCTCGAAAAGTTGACATAGAAGAAATTTTTTGATAAGAAGTTTTTTCTAATAGATCTTTTAGCGGAAAGTTCTTTTTTCTTTGTTCTACCTCTTGTTTTTTGAACGCAAGAATTTCATCTAGAAACAATATGTTTTTCATTAACTGGCCGTATATTCTATCAGCTCTTCTAATTTCTTTTTTGCCATTCCAGAATCTAGCGATTCAGTAGCCTTTTTGAATCCCGTTTTTAAATCTGAAGCAGCTCCTCCTGCTACAATCCCAAATGCAGCATTCAATAAAACGACATCTCGTTGAGGCCCTTTTTCCCCTTCTAAAATCGATTTTGCAATAGCTGTATGATATTTTATATCTCCTCCTTTTAAATCAGAAGAAGTAGCTTTTGAAATTCCTAGGGATTGAGGTTCAAACACAAAAGAAGAAACCTCTCCATTTTTTACTTCAGAAACAAATGTTTTTCCTGTCGTAGTCACTTCATCTAAACCATCTGAACCGTGTACGACAAAAGCTCGGGATACTCCCAGTTTTACAAGAACATGAGCCATCAAATCCGTCAATTCTTTACGATAAACACCCACAACCTGAGCTTTAGCACCTGCAGGATTGGTCAAGGGCCCTAAAATATTGAATACAGTACGTACCCCAATTTCTCGCCTGGGAAGAGCTGCATGCATCATGGCATGATGAAAAAGAGGCGCAAATAGAAAACAAATTCCTATTTCGTTTAAAGCTCTTTCCATCACTAAGCGATCTACATCTATTTTGACGCCTAAAGACTTCAAAAGATCTGCACTTCCGCATTGGCTTGAAACAGCAACATTTCCATGTTTAGCAACAGGAATCCCCGCTCCTGCAATGACAAACGCCGCTATAGTTGAAATATTAAATGTCTTTGCCCCATCTCCGCCCGTCCCACAAGTATCAACAACCATGGCAGGCTTTGCATGTATCACACGCACCCATTTCTTCATTACTGTTGCAAAGCCAGCAATTTCGTCCACCGTTTCCGTTTTCATGCGTAATGCAATCAAAAATGCTGCAATTTGAGCAGATGTAAGTTTCCCACTCATCACTTCTTCCATCAAAGAAGTTGCTTCACTAAAGGAAAGCGAGTGATGCTGTATTATCTTCTCTAAAGTTTCTTTGAATACCATTTAAGCTCTCATTTTTAGAAAATTCTTAAGCAGTTTTTTGCCTTCTTTTGTCAAAATAGATTCTGGGTGAAACTGAACCCCCCAGATGGGAAATTTCTTATGGCGAACCGCCATAATTTCATCTTGATCGGTTTTAGCCATCACTTCAAGTACTTCAGGGACTGATTCAGGCTGTATCACCAACGAATGGTAACGTGTTGCCTCAAATGGATTTTCAAGTCCTTGAAAAATATCTTTATTATTGTGATGAATCATTGAAGTTTTTCCATGCATCAATCGAGGGGCTCGCACAATCTCTCCACCATAAACATAGCCAATACATTGATGCCCCAAACAAACGCCTAAAATTGGTGTTTTACCTTCAAAAGAACGAATCACATCATTAGAAATGCCCGCTTCCTTTGGAGTACAAGGTCCAGGAGAAATAACAATTTTTTTAGGATTCATTTCCTGAATTTGAGCAATGGAAATCTCATCATTACGAAACACGACCGGCTCTTCCCCTAATTCCCCAAAATACTGAACGAGGTTGTAGGTAAAAGAATCATAATTATCTATAACCAACAGAGAGTTTTTTTGCGCCACGGGTTTCTCCATTTTACGCCTTCCGCGCTTTCTGATTTTGTCCTTCAACCACAGCAATCGCTTTCATCATCCCTCTTACTTTATTCACTGTTTCTTGATATTCCTGTGTAGGTACAGAATCTGCAACAATCCCTGCTCCTGCCTGAATATAAGCAACTCCCTTTTTAAGAAGAATGGTTCGAATGGCAATACAAGAGTCTAAATCGCCAGAAAAGCTATAATAGCCAATAGCTCCTGCATAAGTTCCACGATGATTTTTTTCAAGCTCTTCTATAATCTGCATCGCTCGGATTTTAGGAGCCCCTGACACAGTTCCTGCAGGAAATGTCGCACGTAAAACATCTAAAGCATCTTTGTCATGGGCTAAATTTCCAACAACATCTGAAACAATATGCATCACATGAGAATATTTCTCAATAACCATCAATTCAGGGACCTTTACAGTTGCATATTCACAAACGCGCCCCACATCATTGCGTCCCAAATCAACCAGCATCAAATGCTCAGCCCTCTCTTTAGGGTCATTCAGAAGTTCTTTTTGCAATCGAGTATCTTCTTCAACTGTTTTTCCGCGGCGTCTTGTACCTGCAATAGGCCTAAGCTCCACTTTTCCATCTTCACATCTCACATGAATTTCAGGAGAGGTTCCAACTAAATAAAAATCCTTAAATTTTAGCAGAAACATGTAGGGAGACGGATTCACAGATCTTAGCGCACGATAAAGTTTCACCGGATCAAGTTTTCGTTTCAAACAAAAGCGCTGAGATAATACAACTTGGAAAATATCTCCAGATTTTATGTATTCTTTAGCATGCTCAACTGATTTTTCGAATTCATCTTGAGAGCAATTAGAAGTGATATTCAAATGATTCATATCAACTTCACTATTGACCCATTCCATCGATGAAAGCTGTTTGACTTTCGATAAAGACTTCTCCATTTTTTTAATTCTTTTCAAAGCATCTCGATAAGCAATTGCAGGACCTTTTTGATTTACAAAAGCGTTTGCAATAATTTTAATGCGATGTTCTACATGATCAAAAGCAATGAGTGTATCGGCCAGAAAGAAATAAAGGTCTGGAAGATTTAAATCGTCTTTTTTATTTTGGGGAATCTTTTCAAATTGCTGTACAGCTCCATAGCCCACATATCCAACAGCTCCACCAAAAAAGCGAGGAAGGCTAGCATCTTTGACAACTTGATAATCCGTAAAGAGTTTTTTTAATTCAGCCAAAGCGTCATCTGATTTAAAACTTTTTCTTTTTTTACCTTCCTGGAAAGTGATTTTATTTCCTTTGCTTGAAAAAACCCAACGTGGAGAACTCCCCAAAAAAGAAAAACGCCCCACGCGTTCATTTCCTTCCACGCTTTCTAAAAGAAAAGAGTAATCCCCTTGAGCCATTCGGATATAGGCAGAAATAGGGGTCTGGGCATCAGCAAGAATTTCCTTCACAACAGGAATGACATTACCCTGCTTAGCTTTTTCAAAAAACTCTTTTTCTGTAGGATGAATCATAAAATAACCATCACGCGTGATGCGTATGCGTCAAACGTTAGATACACGATGCATATTACACAACGCTACACTTTATTTATATGTTTTAGCCGGATCAAAAACTTTTTCGCCAATGACATGTGTTTCGCCATCTTTTAATTCAGTATAAAAACAAGATTTAAAACCGTCATGACAAGCTCCACCAATTTGTTCGACTTTAATTAAAAGGGTATCCTTATCGCAGTCATAACAAACAGATTTTACATGTTGGAAATGGCCTGAGGTTTCACCTTTGAGCCAATACTTTTGACGAGAACGACTCCAAAAGGAGGTCTTGCCGTCCTTCAATGTTTGACGAACCGCATCTATATTCATATATGCAACCATCAAAACTTCTAAAGTTTTGACATCTTGCACCACTACAGGAATCAATCCATCTTTATCATATTTTAAATTTGCCACGTCGAATTTCATCTGACCACCACTCCCTTTCCTTTAAGAAATTGTTTCGTTTGTCCAATTGTCCATTCTCTATAATGAAAAATGGAAGCAGCTAAAACTGCATCTGCTTTTCCCTTCGTTAAAACGTCATATAAATGATCTAGTTTTCCTGCGCCTCCTGAAGCAATCACAGGAACAGAAACAGCGTTTGAAACAGCTGCTGTTAATTCAAGATCATATCCTTCTTTTGTTCCATCTTGATCCATACTGGTTAAAAGAATTTCTCCTGCGCCCAATTCAACCACACGTTTTGCCCATTCAATCACATCAAGTCCAGTCGACTTTCTTCCACCATGAGTAAAAACCTCCCAACTCTTTCCATTTTTTTTAGCATCAATGGCAACAACAATACATTGATTTCCAAATTTCTGCGCAGCTTCCTTTATGAAATCTGGGTTCTTTACTGCAGCTGTATTGATCGAAACTTTATCTGCTCCTGCTTTTAATAGCTTTCGAATATCTTCAAGAGTTTGAATGCCTCCTCCCACAGTCAAAGGCATAAAAACTTCAGCAGCGGTTTTCTCAACCACTTGAAGAATCGTATTTCGATTTTCAGCTGAAGCGGTAATATCAAGAAATACCAGCTCATCTGCACCTTCTTGATCATAATACTTTGCAGTTTGAACAGGATCTCCTGCATCTTTTAATTCTAAAAATTTGACCCCCTTGACCACACGTCCTTTATCAACATCCAGGCAAGGGATAATACGCTTGGCTAGCATCGCTTAAATCACTTCCTCTAATTTAATATCCCCTGTGTAAAGAGCCTTTCCGACAATGGCGCCTATAACACCTTTATATTCAAGAGTTTTAAGTCTCTGAATATCTTCTTTTCTCGATACACCTCCAGATGCAATGATGGGCATTTTCACGGAATCAGCCAAATGTTCAATCGCTTGAAAATTAGGGCCTTTGAGCATTCCATCTTGCATAATGTCTGTATAAACAATCGCACTGACTCCCATTTTCTTCATCTTTTTTGCAAGAACGACCGCATCCATAGATGTACTTTCTGTCCAACCATTCACAGCGACCAATCCACCTTTTGCGTCAATGGAGACAATCACATGTTTTTTAAATTCACGCATTGCTTCTTCAAGAAATTCTTCTGACTCACAAGCCATTGTTCCTAGAATTACTCGATCTGCACCCAGCGAAAGTGCTTTTTCAACACTTTCAAGATCACGAAGTCCTCCTCCATATTGAAAAGGAATCATTAAGTCCATCGTCATCTCTTGAATGACTTTAAAGTTGATAGTTTTTCCTTCCAAAGCTCCATCCAAATCAATGACGTGTAAATATTTAGCTCCTTTATTCTGCCAACGCAAAGCGACTTGAGACGGATTCTCGGCATACACCGTTTCCTTATCGTATTGACCTTGAGTCAGACGAACACATTTTCCACCTTTAATATCAATTGCAGGTATCACCAACATCTTTGAAAGTCTCCTTGTAACAAATTACAGATTTTTAAAATTTTCTAAAATTTTTAATCCAACTTCTTGACTTTTTTCTGGATGAAATTGAGTCGCAAATAAATTTTCTTTCCAAATCATAGATGCAAACTGAACGCCATATTCCGTTTGAGCTAAGACCACATCTTTTTCTTTAGGAACTCCATAATAAGAGTGAACAAAATACACATAACTTCCATCTTCAACGCCTTGAAGCAAAGGACATTTTTCTTTTTTATTAGAAAAAGAAATTTGATTCCACCCCATATGTGGAACTTTCAAACCATTCTTAAAATGCACAACTTTTCCAGCTAGAATTCCAAGACCTGAAACTTTTCCACTTTCATCACTTTCTTCAAAAAGCGCCTGAAGACCCAAACAAATTCCTAAAAAGGGTTTCCCCGACTTTGCTGCGGCCGAAACTGCATCATATAAACCAAAAGTTTTGAGATTGCGTATGCAATCTCCCATAGCTCCCACTCCGGGGAACACCACTTTTTCTGCTTGGTCTATTTCTTGAACGTTTTGAGTGACTTTAACTTTTGCACCAACAGCCTGCAAAGCCTTCTCAACACTTCGAAGATTTCCCATTCCATAATCTACAACGGCAATCATATTTACAGCATTCCCTTCGTTGAGGGCACACCCTTGATTCTGCCTTGAGAACAGGCCATCTTTAAAGCTCTACCAAAAGCCTTAAATACAGATTCATAAATATGATGTGGATTTTCTCCATATCTCAAATGAATATGTAATGTGATCAAACCTGTTTGAGCAATCGCTTTAAAGAATTCTTCTAAAACAGTCAAATCAAAATCTCTGATTTTTTTACGCTGAGACTTCACTCGATAAAGAACATAAGGTCGTCCACTCAAATCCAAGATAACTTCTGCCAAAGATTCATCCATGGGAACTATGCCAAAACCAAAACGTTCAATCCCTAATTTTTCTCCCAACGCTTTTTTTAAGGCTTCTCCAAGCACAAGCCCCACGTCCTCTACCGTATGATGAAAATCAATGTGGAGGTCCCCTTTGGCTTTTAAATTCAAATCAAAACCTGCATGCTTCGACATAGCTTCTAGCATATGATCAAAAAAGCCCATGCCTGTTTTGACTTTAATATTGCCCGTACCGTCTAAATTCAGGACTGCTTCAATACTCGTCTCTTTGGTCTTTCTAGAAACGCTCGCTTGTCTTTTCATGATAATTCCTTTTGAATGATGTGTTCTAAAGCCTTTACCAATTGCACCATTTGTTGATGTGTACCAATAGTGATTCTTAAATAGTTCTTCAATTTAGACAGATTAAAATGTCGAACCAAAATTTTCCTTTTGTAAAGCTCCTCGTATAATTTCAATGCGTCCACACTCAAATGTTTTACAAAAAGAAAATTAGATTGCGATGGAATTACTTTAAAACCCAGCTTTATTAGTTTCTCAGTCAAAAAATCTCTATCCCGAACCACACGCTTTACAGACTCTTTCATAGAAGCCAAATCAGTGATAGCCGCTAATCCAGCTCTTTGACTTAAACGATTCACATTGTAAGAATCTTTTAGTTTCATAAGAACCCGAATCACTTCAGGTCGAGCAATTGCCCATCCCAAACGTAGACCCGCTAAAGAAAATGATTTTGACATTGTTCGTGTCACAACAACATTTTTAAATTTCTTCACAAAATCTAAGCAATTTTCTTTAGAGAAATCTGCATAGGCCTCATCAATCACGACCAGCCCCTTGGCTTGACGACAAATGGTCCT
>JAYRIK010000058.1:0-8265 GCA_041906865.1 Candidatus Auribacterota bacterium | reverse complement strand
GATCACTTGCTTTAGCCCCCATAAAACCCAACATCACAAAGGACTGAGCTTGAGAATAATTAAGATGAATTTTTAGGGATTCATTTTTATCTAAAAAATCATTTTGACCCTTAGATTCTTTTTGAGTAAATACAAAATTTGAAAATGCCCCCTCTATTAACTTAAAAGCTTCTTGAGTCGAAACATCTCCAAAGACTGAAATAATGATATTCGAAGGGACACAATATTTTTTAAAAACCTTCACAACCTCTTCTCGTGTTAAGCTCTTCACGGAATTTTCTGATCCACATTTCAAGAAACGATAAGGATGTCGGCTCCATAAATTCTGTTTTAATTGAAACAGAGCCCACAAAATAGGAGTTTCTTTAACTTCTCGAATATCCAATAAAAGTTGATTCTTTTCTTTTTCCAAATTGTCAGAAGCAAAAGTTGCATTTTGAAAAATATCAGATATTAGGGAAAGGCCTTCTTTCAAAAAATCTTTTGGGATTTTCATAGAAAACCCAAAAACATCAAATTCTGAAAACCCCGATAAATGACCTCCTTGAGCCTCGACAGCACCTAAAATTGCTTCACCCGTCTTTGAACTTGTCCCACGAATAGCGGTGTTTGCAATCAGCTGGAAAACACCATTGTTTTGCTCATTTTCTGCTCCCAAGCCTCCTCTGCACAAAGCTTGAATACTCACCATCGGTAAAGCATGATCCTCTCCTACAATTGTCACAATTCCATTGCTTAAATGTTTAACAAAAGGTTTTGATATAACTTTTTGAGTGGAGGTTTCTTTAATATTCTTTTGAAATTCTTGAGGGCGAAATATACTGATGACTTTACGATCAGATGAAAAGTATTTTTGAGCAACGCGCAAAACATCTTCTTGGGAAACGGTTTGTACTTTTTTTACATATTTTTCTAAACAGGCTGCATCTCCTGTTAAAAAAGCGCTTACCCCAATGAGCAGAGCTTGCTTCTCTATAGATTCTAGCTCTTGATAAAAATCAGATAAAATCCTCTTTTTAGCCTGATTTAATCCCTCCAATGAAATTTTTTCTTTTTTTAATCCTTCTAGAACTTTCTCTGTTTCTTCCTCAACAGTGGATATGTTTTTATCTTCACATATTGCTGAAATGGTCAACATTCCGGGATCCATTAAAGGAGAGGTTTCTGCTTCAACCGATTTTGCAATACTCAAATCGTATTCCAACTTTAAACGCAAAGGAGACTGACTTCCTTTGGCTAAAAAAGTTGCAATCACATCTAAAGCAATAAAATCAGAATCTTGAAAAGAAGGGATATGAAATCCCATCATCCAATGCGTCAACTGAATAGATCCAAAAATTTCTGAGCGCCTTAATCCTATAGAAGGAGGTTCTTGAGCAACCACGGGAAATTCGAACGATTTTCTTTTGAGAGAAGAAAATTTTTCATGAATGAAGGGCAGCATTTTATCTTTCTCAAAATCACCTACTGCGGTCAAAGACATATTAGACGGAACATACATCTTTTCAAAATATTGAGTTAAATGATTGGGAGTTAATGCTTTTAAAAGAGATTCTTCTCCAATCGTTTTCACCTGATAGGGATGAATGTGATAAGCCGTTTTCCAAAAAAGCTTGTGCAGGACACGATCTGTATCATCCAGACCCATTTGAATTTCATGAAGAACAACCTGCTTTTCTCTTTCTACCGAAGTTTCATCAAAACTAGGATGAAGTAAAGATTCTAAAAAAACATCCAAAGCCACATTGATCTGTTCACGAGGAATACGAATATAGTAAAGAGTACAATCGGCCGTCGTATAAGCATTGATGTCTCCACCATAGTGCTCAATACGTTTTCCAATTTCAGAAGAAAATCCTTGATCCGTTCCGCGAAAAACCAAATGCTCAATCAGGTGAGAAATTCCACTTTCAAGAAAGGGACCTTCTGTGCGACTCCCTGCTCCCACGGTTAGCACAAAAGCGATAAAACCCGATCCTGGAGCTTGTCTTAAATAAACTTTCATTCCATTGGAGAGCTCTTCAGAATAAACAGAAAAAGAGGGAATTTCTTCGCAAGAACACAAGACATCGAAAGATAAAATAAAAAAGAAGCTGAGGAGTATTAAAAAGATTTTAAACTGTGAAAGGTTTTTCAAAAGCTTCTTGGAAATCATATCCACCTTTGAAATCAGCTTTTGAATCTGTATCCCGCTTACTCATTAAACCGAGCGACACCAAATGGAAGACAATTTCTCCGAAATCCTCGCAAGATTTAATCCCCCAATTTTCTAGAACAGTTCGAGTCATGGGGCCAAAAGATTTGATGGAAAAAAGTCGAATGCCTTCCAAAAGCTCTGAAGCCGTCACATGTCGAGGTGCTTTTAATTTTCTCAAAGTAAAATCTAAAGCATCAAGAACAAAAGAGTAAGCTTCAACATCGTAACGTGGATCATTCACCAAAACGCCTCCCAAAAGCGTTTTTAATTCTCTCACACTTTGAGCTGCCATTAAGCTTTAGACTCCGCAAGAGCCTTTTTTCCTTTTGTCTTCTTTGCTTCTTCAGGAGCCACTTCTGGAGCAGGAGCTGGACGACTGACCCATTCTAAAATAGCGGTGTAGGCACGATCTCCAGGACGACGATCGAGTCGAATAACCCGTGTATATCCTCCTTGACGATCTTTGAATCGAGGACCAATTTCTCTAAAAAGCTTTTTTACAAGTTCTCGATCTGTCAAAAAAGCTACGGCTTGTCTTTGAGACCAAAGATCTTGTCTCTTAGCAAGAGTGATCATTCGGTCTGCCCAAGTTGCAATCACTTTTGCCCTTGGTAAAGTCGTTGTGATCCGCTCATATTGGATCAAACTCTTGACCATGTTCGAAATAAGCGCCTGACGATGAGCGGTGGAGAGACTCAGTCTCTTTGATAATTTACGATGTCTCATAGCACTGACACTTTCTCCTGAGCCGCTTTCCTAGCGTCTAGCTCTTCGGAACTCATCCCCAAAGAAAGACCCATCTCTGTGAGAATTTTCTTAATTTCATTCAATGACTTTTTGCCAAAGTTTTTATACTTAAGCATTTCGGGTTCTGACTTACAAACCAAATCTCCGATCGTCTTGATATTGGCTTTTTGAATACAATTCGAGGCTCGAACAGAAAGTTCGATCTCATCAATACTCATATTCAAAACTTTCTCAAAACTCTCTCTATCTCTATCTTCTTTGGTGGGTTCTTGCTCAAACTCAACATAGTTTTCATCATAATTCACAAAAGCACCGAGATGATGTCGTAAAATCCCTGAAGCTTGTCTTAAAGCTTCTTCAGGAGTAATACGTCCATCTGTCCAAATCTCTATCACCAAACGATCGAAATCGGTCATTTGGCCGACGCGGGTATCTTCAATAGAATATTTAACTTTTCGAACAGGTGTAAAAATAGAATCTACTGGAATAACTCCAATGGATTGCTCTGGTTCTTTATTTCTCTCAGAAGGTGTATAGCCTCGGCCCACACCTACTTCTAATTCCATGTGAAACTTGGTTTTTTTAGTCAAGGTTGCAATATGCGTCTGGGGACTGACCACTTCAATAGTACTATCCGCCTTAATATCGCCTGCAACCACTTCACCTTCTTTATCAACCTTAATCTCAACCCATTTAGATTCTTTTGAATGAGACTTGAAAAGAAGATTTTTGATATTCAAAATAATTTCAGGAACATCCTCTTGAACGCCAGGAATGGTGCTTAACTCATGAAGCACACCATCAATCTTCATGGATTGAACAGCAGCACCTTCGATGGAAGACAACAAAACTCTACGAAGAGAATTGCCTAAGGTTGAACCAAAACCCTTTTCAAAAGGCTCGGCATAAAATTTTGCATAAGTCGGGGTTGCAGTTTGATCATCCCTGACCAAGCGTTTGGGTAATTCGAAACGTCCTAACTTAACCATATGTCATCTCCTATTTAGAATATAATTCTACAATCAAGCGCTCATTGACAGGAGTCGTCATTTCTTCCCGCGAAGGAATTTTATTAATCTCTCCTTTGAAAACTTCTCGATTTAACAAAAGCCATTCTGGAATTTGTCGGGAAGCAAGCTTCTCTAAAGACTCTTTCACCCCTTCACGAATCTTGGCGTTTTCCACAATCTCAATTTTATCTGAAACCTTCAGCGCATAGGAAGGTCGATTTACTTTTCGTCCATTGACACGGATATGACCATGAAGCACCAACTGTCTAGCTCCAGCCCTGGAAGGAGAAAAACCCAATCGATAGACAATATTATCTAATCGCATTTCCAAAAACTGAAGAAGGGTCACACCGGTAACACCTTTTTTCTTTGCTGCACTTTTAAAACTATTCTTAAACTGTTGTTCCAACATTCCCCACATGCGTTTAAGTTTCTGCTTTTCGCGAAGCTGAATACCATAATCTGAGAGCTTCGTCCTCGTCTGACCATGTTGGCCAGGAGGTGTGGGTCTTTTTTCAAATGTACATTTTGCTGTATCGCACTTAGTACCCTTGAGAAAAAGTTTCATACCCTCTCTACGACATAAGCGACATACTGGACCTAGATATCTAGACATAATTTTTACTTTCCTCCATTCATTAGACCCTGCGTCTCTTCGGCGGACGACAGCCATTATGAGGGACGGGTGTTACATCCTTAATTGCTGTAATCGTTATACCTGCAGCCTGTAAAGCTCGAATAGCTGACTCTCGCCCAGCGCCAGGTCCTTTAACATAAACTTCAATTTCTCTCACCCCATAATCGGATGCCTTCTTTGCACAATCTGTAGCAACCACCTGAGCAGCATAAGCCGTGCTTTTCTTTGCACCACTAAATCCCATCACACCTGAACTAGACCATGCAATCACATTCCCTTGCAAATCCGTCATCGCAATAAATGTATTATTAAATGTAGACTTCACATGAGCCCGAGCTACTGGGACGCTTCGCGAAACTTTTTTCTTTTTAACAACTACTTTCTTTTCTACTTCTTTTTCCATACTGATCTCCTTCTACAAATGAAAACCTTCAGCCTAAGGCTGATGCGCCTTTGGCACAAAAATTAAAATGAACGACTAATCTTTGTCTTTTGCGGGTGCAGGTGCTGCTCCTCCACCTGTTCTCTTCACGCCTACAGTCTTACGAGGACCTTTTCTTGTCCTTGCATTCGTATGAGTTCTTTGTCCCCAAACAGGAAGACCTTTTTTATGGCGCATGCCCCGATAGCAGCCAATACCTACCAAGCGTTTGATATTTTGTGCAATTTCACGCCTGAGATCTCCTTCAACCTTATATTCTTTCTGAAGAATCGAATTAATCTTTGCTACTTCATCCTCTGTCAAATCTTTAGCACGCACATCTGAAGAAATATTAATCTTTGCTAAAATCTCTTTTGCCAAAGTTCTTCCCACCCCAAAAAGATAGGTTAGAGAAATATCGATTTTCTTTTCTTTTGGAATATCTACTCCCACAATTCTTGGCACTGTATTTTCTCCTCTATCTTAATCAACAAATTTATTTTTCTCTAAAAACAATTCTTCCCTTTGTTAAATCATAAGGAGACATTTCAAGGGTGACTTTATCTCCCGGCAAAATCTTAATAAAATTCATTCGCATTTTCCCTGAAATATGGGCCAAAATCCGATGATGATTTACTAATTCAACCCGAAACATTGTGTTAGGTAAAAGCTCCACCACAGTCCCTTCAACGCGAATCGGCTCTTCCTTCGTTTGTTCCGGCGAATTTGCCATCTAATCTCCTTAACCTAAATCTTAGTTAAAACTTCCGGTCCATTTTCAGTAATCGCTACCGTATGTTCAAAATGGGCAGACACTTTACCATCTTTGGTAACGACTGTCCAGCCATCAGATAAAATCCTTACTTCACAACCGCCTTCATTCACCATAGGCTCAATAGCTAACACCATCCCTACCTGCAACTTAGGACCTGTATGAGGCTTTCCGAAATTGGGAAGAGGAGGATCTTCGTGTAATTTTCTTCCAATTCCATGCCCTACAAAATCTTTAACCACTGAAAAATGATGACTTAAAACCCATTGCTCTACAGCATTCGAAATATCGCCTAAACGATTGCCAGGAACACATTGCTCTATACCCTTCCATAGAGCTTCTTCCGTGACTTGAATCAATTTTCTTTTTTCATCACTCACTTGACCCACTGCAAAGGTTCTAGCCATATCTCCATAAAAATCCTCTGCAACTAACCCGAGATCAAGCCCTACAATATCTTCTTCTTTCAAAGATCTTTTTCCAGGAATTCCATGAACCACTTGATCATTAATCGAAAGACAGATATGCGCAGGATAACCTAAATAACCTTTAAAAGCTGTCTTTGCTCCCTGCTTCGAAATCACTTCTCCTGCTTTTTGATCTAAATCAAATCCTGTAACTCCAGGCTGAATCATCATAGACAGCTCTTGCATAAGCTCTGCTGTCTTTCGTCCTGCAACTCTCATTTTCTCAATTTCTTGAGGAGACTTAATCAAAATCATTGTGAATTATTTCGCTACTTTCATGCCAACACTGAGCATCAACTCATTAAAAGTTTCTTCTCTTGGCAAGCCCCCATCTACTTTTTTCAAAATTCCAATCTTCTCATAATAATGAGACAATGGCTCAGACTGTTGTCGATACACTTCAAGACGTCGACGCACTGTTTCTTCGCGATCATCTTCTCTTTGATAAAGCTCACCTTCACAAAGATCACAACGGCCCTGAACCTTCGGTGGAATATTTTTCAAATGATACGTCGCACCGCATTTTCGACACACTTGCCGAAAAGCCAAACGAGACACAATCAAATTCGTATCAGCAAAAACTTCCACTGCAAAATCGATTGTTTGAGAAAGCTTTTTTAAGCCTTCTTCTAAAACCTTCGCTTGATTGAGCGTCCTAGGATAACCATCTAAAATAAAACCTTCTTGAGTATCTTTCGCTTTTAAACGTTCTAAAATAATTTCGGCCATCACTTGATCAGGTACAAGCTCTCCTTTTTCCATATAGGCCTTAGCCTGGAGCCCCACCGATGTCTTGGCTTTAACAGCCTCTCTTAAAATATCTCCTGTTGAAATATGCGGAATACAAAGGGCCGCAGCTAAATCTTTTGCATGTGTCCCCTTCCCAGCTCCTGGAGGGCCTAACAATATAATTCTTTTTTTATCTGACTCTTCTTTTCTCTTCATAACTTATCCAGTCAATTTTTTTTAAAAAGCACCCACATGCAAAACACTCAAGAACTTTTAATACCTTCCCTTAATTCTTCCCTTTTGCATAAAGCCATCGTAGTGACGCATCAAAAGTTGAGATTCTAGTTGTCTCATGGAATCTAGCATCACACCGACTACAATCAAAAGAGCGGTACCGCCAAAAAAGCTAGCTACTAAATAAGGGATATCCATCAAACGATAAACAAGATCAGGTAATATGGCGATAATGGCCAAGAAAACAGCACCTGAAAAAGTGATATGACTCATTACTTTTTCTAAAAATTCCGTTGTTGCTTGTCCTGGACGAATGCCAGGGACAAACGCACCACTTTTCTTCATATTTTCTGAGATATCTAAAGGATTAAACGTAATGGCCGTATAAAAATAGGTAAAGAAAATAATTAAAAAAGCATAAATTGTATTATAAAGAAGTCGTCCTTCTACCAAATGTTGAAACACATTTTGCAAAGAATTACTTTGCACCAATGTTGCAAAAGTTCGAGGAAACATCAAAATTGAAACGGCAAAAATAATAGGAATAACGCCTGCTTGATTCACTCTCAAAGGAATATACGTTGCTTGTCCGGTAAAAACTTTTCTTCCCACCACACGCTTGGCATATTGGACAGGAATTTTGCGTTGGCCTTGAGTGACAAGAATCACTGCAGCAATAACCGCAATTAAAATAATCAACATAAAAATCCCCTGAAGAGGATTCAATGTTGCTGTATCTTGATTCCCAGGGCTGAGCAAAATATAGACTTGATGAATACCCGCTGGAATTCTAGAAACAATACCTGAAGCAATAATCAAACTCATTCCATTTCCAATTCCACGCTCTGTAATTTGTTCTCCAAGCCACATGATAAAAGCTGTTCCTGCTGTTAACGTAAATATACACAGCAAACGAAAACCCCAACCTGGATCAGGAACAATGACAAAATTACCAAATCTGGCAGGATGTTCTAACCACAAGGCAATGAAGAAAGATTGAATTAAACTTAAAATCACCGTCCCATAGCGTGTATATTGCGTTAATTTCTTT
>JAYRIK010000057.1:0-4115 GCA_041906865.1 Candidatus Auribacterota bacterium | reverse complement strand
TGCCTCTTTAAGTTTCCCTTCCTTTAAAATAATTCTTTCTCCAGAATAAAGATCCGTTGCGACCGTGATAAATGGGATTTTGCAATCTTGAAAAGTGGAATCGCCTACCAGTTCATGAATCATTTTTTCTATTAAGCTAGAATCAACCATCCATTTCTTACTAGATCGAACCTTCCAAAGATAAATTTCTCGTAAAACATTTGCGAGACGTTTTAATCCTGCATGGCGGGTATCATCTTCACTTTTTGTAAAAAAAGATTCCAGGCGAAATAAAGTTTCTTTTTCAAGAAATCCAAAAAGTTTTTCTTCAAGGGTGCGATAATGGGGTGTTAAGGCGTAAGTGCCTCCAATAACTGCACCCATGCTGGTGCCTACAATCAGTTGTATGGGAATATTAGCTTCTTGAAGGGCCTTGAGAACGCCAATATGGGCTAAGCCTCTTGCTCCTCCACCACCGAGGGCTAAACCGACTTTAATCTTTGAAGGTTTGGCTAGCATAGCGCTCCTCTCTTAACTATAATCAATTGCGTGACTTAAGGCAAGTAAAACAGGCTTGTAGGAGAGGGCTAAAGTAAAATAGAAAATCTACTTTTACTTAATTCTTAGCCTATAACTCATAACTCTATTTTAAAGGTTTCTATGAGGCTTTCTGACATTGCGATTGTTTTAGTTCGGACAAAAAAATCAGGCAATATAGGCTCTGTATCAAGGGCGATGAAGAATGGGGGACTCAGTCAATTGATTCTTGTCAATCCTTGCGATTTTGAAAATGATGAGGCAAGAAAAATGGCTGTAGGAGATATGTCCGTTTTAAAAAAGGCAAAAATATTTCATGATTTAAAGACTGCTTTAAAACCTTTTCATTGGACTTTGGCGACTACTCGCAGAAAGAGACGAAGATTTAATCAATTTTTTTCTCCTCGACAAGTAGCTGAAAAAGTAGGATCTTTACCTGCTGGCACAAAAATAGCCATCGTTTTTGGACCCGAAGATCAAGGATTGGAAAATCAGGAATTGGCTCTTTGCCAAAGCATTTCATGCATTCCTTCCCATTCTAGCTTTCCTTCTCTAAATCTGGCACAAGCAGTGATGGTGTATGCGTATGAAATCTACAGTTCAAGTTTAGAGCTTAAAAATCGTTTCAAGGTTAAGAAAAGTACTAAAACAAAACATACTGGAAACTCAAAACTTGAAACTCAGGACTTGAAACTGGATGTTGCCAGTCAGAAAGAATTTGAAGGAATGTTTGGTCATTTAGAAAATACTTTAGAACATATAGGTTATTTTACTAAGGGCAAACCAGAAACTTTGATGCAATCCATTCGAAATTTTATGCATCGTGCTCAGTTAGGTTCAAGAGATATTCGCATTTTAAGAGGTGTTTTTACAACGATTGTGAGAAAGATAAAAAACTAAAGGGATGACGATGTATAAATCTGGTTATGTTTCTATTATTGGAAAACCTAATGTTGGTAAATCAACACTCATGAATCGCTTGCTAGGTGAAAAACTTTCGATTGTTAATTCTAAACCTGGCACCACACGAGATAAAATTTTAGGTGTTTTGTCTAAGCCTGAAGGTCAAATTGTTTTTGTGGATACACCAGGGATTTATGAATCTAGACTGCCCTTAGGCCAGTATATGATGCATCAAGCTAAAAGCTCATTCCATGAAGCAGATCTTATTCTTTTGATGACAGACGTCCATTCAGGTTTTGGAAGTGAAGATAGACAATTGATTGAGAATATTAAGTCTTTTGGAAAAACAACTTTTGCGCTTATCAATAAGGTAGATGCGGTCAATAAGAGAAGGATTCTTCCTCTGATAGAAGAGGCTTTGCGATTACATTCCTTTAAGGAAGTCATTCCTATTTCTTGTGTGACTTCAGAAAATTTGGATCAATTGCTTTTTCATATTTTTAAAAACTTGAAAGAAGGAGTGCCTTTTTTTACGGATGGGGAGTTGACCGATCGTCCCGAGCGTTTTTTTGTGAAAGAAATCATTCGAGAAAAGGCCTTAGATTTTTTGGAAGAAGAGGTTCCTCATGCGGTGGCTGTTGAAATCGAGGAGATGAAGGAGAGAGAAGGAAAAGAACTATGGTTTATTAAAGCCCTTATCTTTATTGAAAGAGATTCTCAAAAATCAATCTTGATCGGGAAAAAAGGGGAAATGCTTAAAAAAATTGGTGCTGAAAGTAGAAAAGACATTGAAAAGCTTTTAGGGAAAAAGGTTTTTCTTGAACTTTGGGTTAAGGTGATGAAAGATTGGAGAAGTGATGAAAGGTCTTTAAAAAGATTGGGATATGGGGAGTGAGATTAAAAAATGAAATCATCTACTGAATACTTGTGGTTTAATACGGAAAAAGTAAGAGACTATATTAATATTACGCCTCGTGTTGAAGAAGTATTGCAAAAAAGTAATATTGAAGAAGGCTTGATTTTGGTTTCTGCGATGCATATTACCGCAGGTGTCTATGTGAATGATGCAGAAGAAGGTTTGATCTTTGATATTGATCAAATGCTTGAACGACTGGCTCCTTCAGGCAAACCTTATCGACATCATCAAACAGGAGAAGACAATGGAGATGCGCATTTAAAGAATCTTTTGATTGGCCATCAGGTTGTTCTTCCCATCACAAAAGGTAAATTAGATTTAGGGCCTTGGGAACAAGTTTACCGTGAGAAACAAAATGTAAATATTCATTTTTACAAAAATTCTTTGTTTCTCACAGTACTGGCCACCATTAATTTATCGATACTAATGCACGGCCTAGTATTATGCAGAATTTGACGGACAGAGAAAGAAGCGAGTTATTGTTAAAATCATAGGTGGATAATTTATAACTTTGAACCTTAACCTTTAAATTTTGAATGATATGACATCCGAAGAAATTTTTAAAATTTTAAGTCAAATAAAATATCCTGGTTTCAGCCGAGATATTGTTTCATTTGGTTTGATTAAAGGCGTTGAAATTAAAGAGAAGACCATTCATATTTCCATTGCCTATACGACAGAACCTCCTGAAAAAAGAAGTCAAATAGAGCAATTAATCCGCGAGTCTATTCGGCCTATTTTTTCAAATACGATCCAGTTTAACATGATCGAAAATCCGGTCCGACCTGCAGCTGATCGAGCTACTTTAGAACAAAAGCCTGTTCCAGGCGTGAAGACAATTATTGCTGTGGCCAGTGGGAAGGGTGGTGTTGGAAAATCAACCGTTGCAGTTAATTTAGCATGTGCGCTTCAGATTATTGGAAAAAAAGTGGGACTATTGGATTGTGATATTTATGGTCCTAGTATTCCTATGATGATGGGTATTCAGGAAAGACCTGCGTTGACACCCACTAATCGACTCATCCCGCATTTTAAGCATGGTGTTCACATGATGTCCTTGGGATTTTTTATGGAAGGGGATAATCCCGTGATTTGGCGAGGGCCTATGGTGACAGGAGCCATTCGACAATTGCTTTATGATACAGAATGGAAAGATTTAGATGTTTTAATTGTCGATTTGCCACCGGGCACTGGAGATGCTCAATTATCTTTGGTACAATTGGTTCCTCTTAGGGGTGCTGTGATTGTGACGACGCCTCAGGATGTTGCTTTAATCGATGCAAAAAAAGGTGTGGTCATGTTTCAAAAGCTCAATGTAGAAATTTTGGGCATGATTGAAAATATGAGTTATTTTGTTTGTCCTCATTGCCAAGAAAAAACAGATATTTTCCGAGAAGGGGGAGGTCATCGAGAAGCTGAAAGAATGAAAGTTCCTTTCTTGGGGAAAATTCCTTTGGAAGCAGCTGTTCGTGCAGGAGGAGACGAAGGTGTTCCGATTGTTGTGAGAGATACTTCTTCTGTCATCACAAAGGCTTTTCTTGAAGCTGCAAAAGTGGTCAGTCAGAAAATAGATTTTTAAACGATCATTCCATCACTGATAAATTGTCCCAAAAGATGTTACTAGAAAAATAATTAGAAGCAAAACCAACAGATTTATTAGGGAAAGATGGAACTTGAATGGGCTCATTCGTGAAAATAGAGCTACCATCAACATTGAGATTAACAAGGGTATAAGGGGAGGAAGGCGTAAAGGTTAAAATCACATGATGAGGTGCTCCTT
>JAYRIK010000056.1:0-9227 GCA_041906865.1 Candidatus Auribacterota bacterium | reverse complement strand
TTTATTCCGTTAAGATTATAAAATACATTTTTAGACAATTCTAATTGATCAATCATATACAGCCATTGTATGATACATCTCTCATTTTTAGAATAGACTTATATAAAGGAGAAGTTTATGAGCAAAGTATTAGAATTAAACGATGATTTAGCAAAAGAAGTTTTTGCATTACTATCCTGCAGCACAGATTATGAAGCGGGCTTAGCCTATGATTCTACCAGCCCAGACTTTTGGAAAAATGAAAATCTGGAGGCAGATTATGAAGTAAGTCAAGCCAAGCGAGAATTTGCGCTCGACGCATTAAGAGGCGTCTTAAATTATCTTCAGCATCATGGATATCAACTAACGCAAGACGGAGAACCCGTTGATTTCTCTGAAGCCCTTAATACTTTAGTCCAAAAGTCTGAGGAAGAAGAAGTTTCTAACTAGCCTCATACGTTGTGTATTTTTTCAATCAACGTAACTACTTCGCAATGTTTTGTCTGAGGGAATAGATCAAAAGGTCTTACCTTCTTGACAGCATATCCATGCTCGCTCAAAAAGCCAAGATCTCGAGCTAAAGTGGTAGGATTGCAAGAAACATAGACAAGTTTCTCAATTTTTATTTTTGCTAAAGCCTCTAAAACAAAAGGATCACAGCCTGCTCGGGTTGGATCTATAATCGCACAGTCGGGCGTCTGTTTAAAAAATCTTTCAGGATGCTTCAATATTTTCTCCACACTTTTATTCCAAAATTCAACATTCGTGACTTGATTATCATGAGCATTCATTTTTGCATAATCAATCGCATGAGAATCTGCTTCAGCTCCCACGCAAAATTTGACTTTGGGGGCTAAAAGAATGGCAAAAAGTCCTACCCCACAATAACCATCAAACAAAAATTCATCTCCTTTAAAATCCAAAAATCTTTCTACTGTTCGAACCATTTCTTCAACGACAGGCAAATTCACCTGAAAAAAGGAAAGAGGATGAACTTTAAACTTTTTAGAACAAACTTCTAAAGTCAAAGGATCATTTTCAGTAAAAGGCACTCTCCCGTGTAAATTTAAAAAATAAGATTTCGCTCCATCCAAAGTATCCCAACATTTTACAACTTGTGCCCAACGTGGAATTTCTAACTCCCCTCTTCTGTTTTTCTCTCTCATTTCATGAAATAATATATTGATATTCTTTGCGCTGATTGGACAAGATTCGATGTCCAAAACCTTACGATTATCTTCATCCACAAAACCTATTTTTAATGCTTCCTGACCATGAAAAATATGAAAATCTACTCGATTGCGATAATTAAATTTTTCTGGAGATCCAAAAATAGATTCCATTTCAAAATGAGAGAGGCGACCAATTCTCTCGAAACTTTCTTTGACTTGGCTTTCTTTTAAACGAAGCTGATGAGTATATTCCACATGCTGATATTGACATCCTCCACATCGTCCATAAACAGGACAAATAGGTTGAACACGATAAGGCGAGGGAATGAAAACTTCCTTTACCGAAGCTTTCAAAAAATTCTTCTTCACATGCGTAATTTCAGCAAGAACTTTTTCTCCATCAAGCCCTCCCCTCACAAAAACCACAAGACCTGATAAATCGGCAGAAGGAGGATTAGCTAGTCGCCCTACAGCCTCTCCTCCAAAAGCCACACGATCGAGCTGAACTTCGATTAAGTCACCTGCTTGATATGAAATCATTTATCCTTTCAGAAAAACGTCGCAAACGAAATCTATTGTTTAAAAACCTCTCAAAAAGGTCTCAGACATGTTTTTATAGTCCCCTTTAGGGGATGTAAGGCGCTCGCAAGCGACTGCGGAGGCGTACGTTTGATGGTACGCCGCACAAAGAAGCGCAGCGAGCAACACAACAGATGAGCCTTTTTCAGAGGTTTTCCTTCACAAATTTTCCTCGTAACTGTCCACACGCCGCCTCAATATCTCTCCCCTTACTTCTTCGATAAGTCGCCACAACACCCAAAGATCTTAATTCATCTACAAAAGCATCCCCATGATCGGATCTTTCAAGCCCAGTCCCTTCTACTTCATTATATTCAATGACATTGACGCTATGAGCAATCCCTTTTACCATCTGCGACAAAGACTGAGCATCGGAAAGAGTATCATTCACATCTTTCAGCAAAAGATATTCAAAAGTCACTCGACGGCCTGTTTTGTCAGAATAAAGATGTAAAGCATCCATTAATTCACTGACAGGATATTTTTGATTAATGGGCATGATCTGATCTCTAGATTCATCATGAGTGCCATGTAGGGAAATACTCAAGCGTACTTGATGAAGATCTTCTGCAGCTTTAGTCCACTTCAAAATACCCGGAACATATCCTGCAGTTGAAACAGTAATACGTCTTGCCCCAATCCCTAAACCCCATGGGGCTTTTAAAATGGAAATACTTTTTACAAGATTTTCAAAATTAAGAAGCGGCTCGCCCATCCCCATAAAAACAATATGACTGGGTTTATCATTCCCTTTAAGATCTTGTTCAATACTTAAAACTTGTCCAATGATTTCATAAACTTCTAGATTTCTTTTAAAACGAACTTGTCCACTGGCACAAAAAGTGCATTTCAAAGGGCATCCCACTTGAGTCGAAAGACAAATGGTTTTAAAACCTACCTGTGGCATCCAAACTGCTTCTACTAATTCTCCATCACTTAGTCGAAAAAGATATTTCACACTTTTGTCATGATGGGAAAAAGCCCTTTCAACAACTTCCAGCGTAGAAACAGCAGCTTTCTCAGAAAGCACCTTTACAAGAGCTTGAGGCAAATTTTTCATTTGAGAAAAATCTTGAATCTTTTTCTCATAAATCCATTCTAAAATTTGTTTAGCCCGATAAGCCTCAAAACCCCAAGTTTCGCATTGCTTTTGGAATTCTTCCAAAAGAAGATCTGTTAAAAATATCTTTTTCACCATCAATCCTCTTGTCTTCCCTGTTCAATCAAAACACGAGCTAAAACAAATTTTTTCGTAGAAGCCACATTAATCCACATGGTATGTTCTTTTGAAAAACATTCTTTCAAGTCTCCCATTAAACTCACTTTAAAAGAATTTTTCTGAGAACTCACTTGAATTTTTTTCCATCCTGTTAAACCAAACCAAGAAATCTCTAAAGCCTTAAAAACAGCTTCTTTGATAGCCATCAAGGTAGCTAACGCCTTTGAAGAATTTGGATTTGAGCGTATAAAAACCATTTCTTGAGGACTTAAAAAACGACGAAGTTTCTGGCCATAGACTTCATATAATGCCTGTGCTCTTGAAATTTCAACAATATCTATTCCGATCTTCAACATATTCTTTTTCCTAGGCGAATAGCATAGCAGAACACAAGATCTTGTGCTATTCTCCTGATTCTTAAGTGAAAAATATGAAAAAAACTAAAAAATCCCATTTTGATGAACTCATTAAAATCATGCGCATATTGCGTGGGCCGAAAGGCTGTCCTTGGGATAAAGAGCAAACGCTCAAAAGCCTCAAGCCTTATATGGTCGAAGAATGCTACGAAGTTTGGGAAGCCATTGATAAAGGAAATTCTTCGGAAATTAAGGAAGAACTGGGTGATCTTCTTTTTCAAGTAGTTTTTTGTGCTCAAATTGCTTGCGAAAATCTTGAATTTGACATTCAGGACGTGGCAAAAACCGTTAAAGAAAAAATGACTCGCCGACATCCTCACGTTTTTGGAAAAACAAAGGTGAAAGATTCGACGGAAGTTCTTTCAAACTGGGAGCTCATCAAGAAAAAAGAGCGTTCTGAAAATGCTTCTGTTCTTCAAGGCATTCCCAAACATCTTCCTGCTCTTTTAAAAGCCCATCGCACCCAAGCTAAAGCCTCTCGCGTCGGGTTTGACTGGAATAAAGTCGAAGAGATGATGGATAAACTTGAAGAAGAGTACGGTGAATTAAAAGAAGCCTATCGAGAAGGCAACATTGAGCATATTGAAGAGGAAATGGGAGATTTGCTTTTCAGTGTTGTGAATGTTGCACGAGGTCTCAAAATAAATCCTGAAGATGCCCTTCATAAAACCATTCGTAAATTTACAAAACGTTTTCAATATATCGAAAAGAAAATTGCGGATCGTGGTGAAAAGCTAGAAGAGAAATCTCTCTCAGAATTAGACAAGCTTTGGAATGAAGCAAAATCTGTCTTGCGTCTTGCGTAACGCGTACTGCGTAAAAACCTATAATCCAAAAACACACAACATACTACGCAACCCGCATAACGATCCTTTGTAATGCATCTTCCAACTCTGGATACTGAAATTTAAATCCAGCATCGAGCAGTTTCTTCGGAACAACACGCGTACTAGATAGAAGCAAAGCATCTGCCATTTCCCCAAAAACAAGTTTAGCCATCAAAGCAGGTATTGGAAACAAAGTCGGCCGATGAAGAACTTGTCCTAAGGTTTTTGTAAATTCAAGATTGGTGACAGGATAGGGGGAAACAGCATTGATAACACCATCTAGCCTAGACGTTAAAAGATAAGAAATAATTTTTGAAATTTCTGACAAAGAAATCCAACTCATATATTGATTTCCCTGACCTAACTTCCCTCCTAATCCTAATTTAAAAGGCAAAAGCATTTTGGCTAAAGCACCGCCTGTCGCATCCAACACAATTCCAAAACGTAAATGAATCACTCGTGTGCCAAAAGATTTCAAGACATCAGAAACTTTTTCCCAGGCCTGACACACTTCAGGTAAAAATCCATTTCCTGGTAAACTTTGCTCTGTTAAAACTTCCTCAGGGCGATCCCCGTAAAAACCAATCGCCGAAGCTCCGATAAAAGTTGAAGGAGGTTTCTTCAATTGACTTAAAAACTGACACAATTGTTCTGTGGAATTAACACGACTTTCTCGAATTCTTTTTTTCTTTTCTTGAGTCCATCGTCCACTGGAAATATTTTCACCTGCCAAATGAATAAAAGCATCTAACCCATGGATGTCTCCCTGAAGTTCTCCAGTTTCAACATTCCAAAAGATCTCGTCATGATGAGCTACAGAACGACGCACCACATGAAAAATAGAATGACCCTCTTTTTTCAAAAAATTAACTACCGGTGTTCCAATAAATCCATGAGAGCCTGAAATAGCAATTTTCATGATAGTTGGCCTTTGCTCCTAAAAATTTTTGTTAACTCATGTTGCAAAATAGCTATTCCAGCAATCGCAGCAGTTTCAGAGCGCAAAACAAGACACCCTAAATCCACAGCCTTCCAACCTTGACTTAAAGCCTGTTCCACTTCCTTTGGAGAAAAATCACCTTCTGGACCAATGGCCAAAATAATTTTATCCAAAGAAGAAACTTTTTTTATAACTTGATCCAACGTCTGGCGTTCAACACCCTCCAAGGTCGCTATCAGTTTCAAGTTAAAGCCTTTAGACTCTTGCAAGAATTCAGGCCAATCTTGAACAGGAAAAACTTGAGGGATACTCGAACGTTGAGATTGTTTTGCCGCAGATAAAGCAATTTTTTGCCATCGATCAATTCGGTCGGTTTTCTTTACAACTCGCTCTGTACATAAAGGGTAAAAGACTTCTATGCCCAATTCTGTTACCTTTTCAATAATCCAATCCATCTTTTGAGACTTAGGAATGGCTTGTGCCAGACTTAATTTCCAAGGTGTTGATATATTTACCTTATCTTCTTCTAAAATAGAGAGATAAATTTTGTCTTTTTCAATTTGACTGACTTTGCCAATAAATTCTTTATCGTTTGTAAAAAGACAAACGGGGTCATTGAGACGAATTCTTAAAACATGCATCAAATGATGGGCTTCAGAGTCTTGGAGAATGATGGATTGACCCACAGAAGCAATTCCTGAATAAAAAACTCTGGGGGGACGTGACATAACTTAAGTTCCAAGTTTAAGGTTTAAGGTTTAAAGGTTTAAAAACTTAAAACTAAGAACTTAAAACCTAAAACTAGTTTTTTTTAGATTTTAAAAAATCTTTTTACTTTGTCTAAAAAAGCCTTATGCATGGGCATGGCACCTTCTGAATTTATTTCAGCAAAACGTTTCAAAAGATTTTTTTGTTCTTCTGCCAATTTAACAGGGATTTCAATCAGAACCTTTATCATCTGGTCCCCCTTCCCATATCCTTGAAGATGGGGAAGACCTTTTCCTTTTAAACGAAAAGTCTTTCCAGTTTGTGTTCCACTTGGAATTTTAAGCATGGCCCGTCCTTCTAAAGTCGGAACTTCCACCTCTCCGCCTAAAGCTGCAATATAAAAAGGAATCGGAACTTCACAAACCAAATCATTTCCATGTCGCTCAAAAAATTCGTCTTCTTCCACATGAATTAAAATATAAAGAGAGCCCGATTCTCCTCCAACCATGCCCGCATTGCCTTCCCCACTCATCTTTAAACGAGAACCTGTTTCAACGCCTGCTGGAATTTTGATCGAAATTTTTCGGGCAGCTTTACTTCGTCCTTCACCACGACAGCGCTTACAGGGATGAGGCATCACTTGCCCTCGACCTCGACATCGAGGACAGGTTTGACTGACCGTAAAAAATCCCTGACTACGACGCACTTGCCCCTGACCATGACATTGAGAACACTCTTCGCGGCGAGAGCCTGCTTCTATCCCTTCTCCTTTACATTCCTGACATTTTTCTAAATGTTCAAATTCAATTTCTTTTTTACAACCAAATGCAGCATCATGAAGACTAATAGAAAGATCATAGCGCAAGTCTTCTCCATCAAGATCCTGATCTCCTGCACGCTGTGAATGACTAAATCCAAAAATATCATCAAAGATACTCCCACTCCCTCCCCGTCCTCCCCTACCACCAAATTCTCCCATAAAGGTACGAAGGGCTTCTTCTAAATCAATCCCAAAACCTCCTCCACCACCCGCACCACTACGTGCTCCTGCGCCTACACCCGCATGGCCAAACTGGTCATAACGAGCTTTTTTATCGGCATCACTTAACACTTCATATGCTTCAGAAGCTTCTTTAAATTTTTCTTCCGCCGCTTTATCACCCGGATTGCGATCTGGATGATATTTCATGGCCAACTGACGATAAGCCTTTTTCATTTCATCGGCAGAAGCACTTTTACCAACACCTAAAATTTCGTAATAATCTCTTTTTGCCATAATCAATTTAATTCTCCATAAACCTTATCTTTATTAAGTGATTCACAATACACGATACGCGATTTGTGATCAAGCCCCGATTGAATGAAAAATAAACTAATCTAATATCTTTAGTTGAAATTAAAAGACAACATCTTTATCATATTAGCTTTTCAATATCATATATTTCTAAATATCAAAATATTGTATGGTTATAAATCATTATAAGCCTACATCGGCTGGAGCAGCACTGGTTCTCACCATGGGAATGCTTGCCCTTTTGACTTTACTCGCCATTGCTTTTGTAACACTTACAAGAACAGAAGAAAAAATGAGTCGTTCTTCTATTTATCGATGTCAAGCCCAAGCTATTGCTTCTGCTGGTCTTCACTACGCCATTGCCATTCTTCAAAAAGATTTAAGCGATGATAAACAAGCTACTACTTCAACCGATTCGCAAATGATCGATTCTTTTGATGAAGCGTGGTGCACCAACTTTCTAGGATCAGACATTCGTTTAAGTGATTATGATGCGAGAGAATCTAAATGGATTTATATTCGAAAAACATCTGATACAGATAGTCCTATCATCGCTCGCTTTGCTATTTTAATTCAAGACGAGGCAAGTAAAATAAATATTAATACAGCTGGAGCGGGCCATCAAAACGAGGGTTGCAGTACACATGAAATTGATTTGAGAGCTATCCCCGGGATTGGCACTGCTTTAAGAGATGATATCGTCAACTACCGCAATGGCTCAAACTTAGTCCCAGGCTCAAACAGTTCCGGACTCACACCTTATCTTGCAGATGACAATAACAATACGGCCTCATTGAAAAGAAATAACATTGACGATGACGGCGACATGCCCACAGAAGGCATTGATAATTTTGACTCAGATGAAGGACAAGATAATGGAGACCCTAGTGAATTTGATTCAGAATTTCCATATGGAGACGATAGACCGTTTACAGATGTTGAAGAATTAGAAGCCATTCCTGGAATCGGGAATAACATTGTAAAAGCAGCAAAAAATTATGCAACCATTTGGAGCTATGATCTCAATCAATACTGGAATAAAGAAAATCAAAACTGGGACAAAAAAATAAATTTAAATCATCTTCTTTCTACAGGGCAACTTTACGGTCTTGATTTAATTGCAACATCCAAACTCCATCGTCTTGCAGCTAACATCATAGATGATAGTGACTGCGATATTTATCCAACTTTTACTACTTCAGACAAAATCAATCCAACTTCAACCAACGCTTATCTTGGAATTGAAGGGTTACAGTTCAATGAAATCATGACCCAAACAGCAACCGTCTCAAGAGAGAACAATGGAAACAATGTCAATCACGCCAGCGCTTGGAGAAGCTCATCAGATCGAAACTATGATGAAGCAGATGAAGGACAAGTAGGAACATGGAGTTGGCCCTGGGATAATGCAAATTACAATGTCACCGTTCAGATTGAAGCAAGTACAAGCGAAACAACCGCTCCTATAAGCTACACGATCGAAGGTGTTTCAGGAACGATCGCTTCTCCAGCAACTAGCAGTGGCCCTATTCCTATCACCATTACAGGTGGAGAAATTAATCTAACCCTCACAGCTGCCCAAGATCCTACAACGCCTCCTCAAAAATCTTCCTTTGATAAAATCAAAATCTCTGGACTGGGGAAATATATTGAGATCATCAATATCAGCCAGCAAAGCATTTCTTTCGATACCACCGGCGATGATGCTTGGCGACTTTTCTTCAATGCAACTCTTATCTCACCTTTGGATGATGGTCTCCCTGCTAAAGTCATTGGAGATTCTTATGTGTCGCTTGCTTCTGCCCTTCTCCCCTCTACTCCTATCATTTTGAATGGACTTGATGAAAATGTTCCCATTCATACTCCTCCCATTTACGATTATTTAATCATTGCGGATAGTCTTTATGCGTTGGACGCCCTACACGGCTCTGTCGATAACGGATCTTGGGCAAAAACAGGATCTGAACCGGGGAAAGTTTTAGTTCTTCCGGACCTCGCTTCCAATCTGAATGTAGGAACAGATCTAGTTTTAACAGACTGGAAAAACAATACAATCGCATACGCTCCATCTTCAAACACAAAATTAAATATCA
>JAYRIK010000055.1:0-2566 GCA_041906865.1 Candidatus Auribacterota bacterium | reverse complement strand
TTTGATGTGTTCAAGCACAATCTTCATCTTGTTCTTCGAGGAATATCTTCCTCTCTCGTTAGTTACTTTTGTCATTTCGGCCACCTTTCCTTGGGGAGTTTACCCCATCTTTGGTGTCCAGGAAAAACTCAGAGCGGTATAGACCTATTAAATTAATTTTCGAAGTATAGAAAATGGCAATTACAATGATAGCTCCCAAATCATCCACTATAGCGACAGCTAGTAGCAGTATCTTTAATGCAACAGGAATTCTTTTTCCAAACAAACTTAGAACACCCAACGCAAAAGCAATATCGGTAGCCATCGGAATGCCCCACCCGTTCAATTCTGGTGCCTTTGGATTGAAGGCGACATAAATCAATGCTGGAACAATCATTCCTCCAAGAGCAGCAGCTATTGGCAAGGATGCTTTTTTCAAAGTGTTGAGCTCGCCTATGACGATTTCTTTTTTAATTTCTAATCCAACAAGAAAAAAGAAAATGGCCATTAATCCATCGTTTATCCAGTGAGAAATGGAAAGATTAAAAAACTTAAAACTCAAAATTGCTGTGTAATCACTGGAGAAACTAGAATTGGCTATGATCAACGCCAAAATAGTTGTTACGGCCAAAATAATGCTTGAAGACGACTCAACTTGAATAAACTTAATAATTGATGATTTTAGCTTTTTTATCATAGAAATTAGGCTCCGCTTAAATCTCTAAATTGTTAACATGTTTAAGAAATTTCTCATGAATAAGATGCTCCATCTTATATAAACCTGGCTTTTGCTTTAAAAGCCACTTCCCAGCAAATATGGCACCTGTTCCAAAAGCAGAACGGCTGGTAGATTCATGAGTTAAACGTATTGTTTGATGAGGCAATCCAAAAATAACTTCGTGTTTTCCAACTATTCCTCCTACACGAATGGAATTAATGTGTTCGTTTGGTTCGATATTCAAATGTTCTGCAATTTTGAATGCTGTACCTGACGTTTCACTTTTAGCTCGAAAATGTTCTTCAACAATTTCAACATCTGCGAAAGGGATAATCTTTTTTAAAACTTTTGATGCAATCAATAGCCAATTTATCCCAAGAGTTATATTTGGCGATGCAAGGATCGCAGTCCTCAAGCTGGCGTCGTTTATTTTATTCATTTGCTCATCAGTGTATTTAGAGATGGCTGTGACAATTCGAATACCATGATTAGCGAAAAGGTTATAATGGGCTGAGGACTCGCCAGCCGAGAAATCAATTATGAGATCAACTGGCTTAGATTTCAAAAAATCATCATTTAAATAGGATCCATCAATAAATTCAGCAAAGCCATCATCATAATCTAAAGAATGGCTAGCAAACTTTTGATTCTCAGGAATGTGGTTGCGACAGACCCAAGATAGTTCCAATTCTAGATCTTTAACAATTTCTTTAGCGACTAAAGATCCGGTTCGACCGAACCCCAAAAGACCAATTTTTATAGACATAGGGCTCCCCTTAGAAACGACCCTATTTCTTAAAAACTATGTAATTTAATTCTTACACACCCCAGGAAATTCAATTTTTTAACTTAAACATAAACCTTTTAAAATGTCAATTTTTCACTCCCTTACTAGAACTGAATGAGAAAAAACTAAGCCACTATTCGTCAACAGTTTTAGTACTTTTATTTCAGCCTGATCCATCTTCACTTTACTTGGTTTCGTTTTCCAAAAAAGTTGAATTCGATCATCTGCCAAATGTAAATCATGAACCTGGTTCTCAAAAATTAGATTTAATTGCTTCAAAATTTCAGAGGAATTAGACCTCAGAAAATTTGATCTATTTCCTTCTTCGATTTTTAGAAGCTGAGAAAATTCACTTCTTCTTATGAATCTTTCCTCGAGATCATTCAAAGAAAAATTGTCTTTTTGGATTCCAAGTATCTTTAGACTTGAACCGCGCAAAGCAGGAACTTTATCAAGATTTTGAGAGATTTTTAATCTTTGCTCTTCGGAAAGATCATCACCAAAAACAAAAACTTCAATCCGTGGTTTTTTAAGATCAAAAACAATATCCTTTTTTGCTACAACGGTAGTTGAAAAATTGAACTCCGAATTTATAAAATCAAGTGCGCTATTTTCAAATTGCGACTTTTTGTGAAGATACCAAGCCATAACTATACTTGGGATTATAAATACAAAAGAACCCCACGTCATGTACCGATGAATCGTTTTATCACGACTAGGATTTCGATCCACTTTTAATTTAAAGCCCAGAATTCTAGTAAATACATAGGTTGCGATCAGGATAAATACTGCATTAATTGAAAATAAATAGAGTGCTCCAAGGGCATACTGAAACTCAAAATGAGCAATGCTATACCCGACGGTGCAGAGGGGCGGCATAAGTGCCGTAGCAATTGCTACGCCCGGCACAGCATTCCCTTTATTCATCCGAGTACTTGCCACAATTCCAGCAGCTCCACCAAAAAATGCGATAAGAACATCAAAAATCGTTGGTTGAGTTCGAGCTAAAAGTTCAGATTTTACTGAACCACTTGGACTAATCAGAAAGAAGAGTGTTGATGTAACCACACTTATAGCCACAG
>JAYRIK010000054.1:0-2489 GCA_041906865.1 Candidatus Auribacterota bacterium | reverse complement strand
TAAATCCTTTGTCTACAAGATCGTTTTCGACATTAGGTCTTAGGAAGATTTCCTGCATTAGAGTCAGAGAGATTTTGCAATTTCCGTGCTTAAGCACTGAGGCACTGCGGACTTCTTTCACGGTTTTATTTTCTTCATTTGCATAAGCTGCAGAAAATAGAATAGCTGAAAGGCTAAGAATAAAAGTTGTTTTTAAAGATGGTATCATAAAAATGCTCCTTTTTTTCATTTTTAGTGTTTAAAACCTAAAAAGATGTATAAACGAAATTTAATGTCCAAGCCAGGAAAGAATTCTGACATTTTAATCTTTAACAGGTTAAAAAGTAAGATCTGTTCAGTGAAATGAGTTTATATTGGGATTGCTTTTTAAATCTCTCGACAAGTTTGTAGAAACGACAATCCAAAAGAGTGGAGTAAGGAACATTCCAAATTTTTTCGATGATAAATTCCTTACTTAAAGGTTTTTTATGAGTCACCAATATTTCATAAAATTTTAAAGGTTTTCCTTTTAAAAAGGTTTTCTTCATAGATAAATTATGTATTGTAAGCAATTGCTTTAAGTAAGTCATAAATATGGATGAGGTCTCCACAGAGTTCAAGCAGGTGAAATTTTCTGAATACAAATGAGGGGATAAACTAATAAGCTCACTCCACAACTTATTGGATAAGGGGATATCGCCGCTTTGAACTGCCCAGAGTATCTTCCATTTCAAATAATACTCCTGCGAAGCATCCATTCTGCCCATTCGCCAATCCCTTATTTTTTTGTTTTGAGCAAGATGTTTCAATACTTTTATCTCAAAACAAAACCGGGCTTCTTCGTTATGGGAAATCTTAAATTTTGATAAAAATTTTAGTGAAGAAAGAGCTTCTGGATACATTTTTGCTTTAAAATAAATATCTGCTGCTACCGTCAAATAGGCAGCTTGATCATTGATGGATAATTTATCAAAGTATTCATTTGATTTTTTAAGATAAATCAGAGCTTTTTCATGATGATTCATAAAAGAATACTTACATGCATAAGCTCTATAAAGGACTGATTTTTCTACAAAGGACTGTGCAAAGGGATGAGCTTGCATTAACAATTTATGAGATTCGGCAAATAGCCCCATTTGAGCAGCATCCACGGATGCATTGTAAGAAGAAACAAATTGACCTCTCTGATCTTGAACTAAGGAATAGAATCCATAAGCAATTTGGTTGTGTCGTAATGAGTCTGAAAAGGAACCTTGGAAGAAATAGGATGATGCAAGTAAAGCATTTTTTTCTGCATTAAAAAAATCCATGTCAGATTTAAAATCTGTCAGTAGACTTTGAGCTTCGTGGCGCTTTCTTGAACGAAGCAATAAGCGAATTTTTAGTAATTTCTTTTCACAAAGAGTAAGATCTTTGTTTTTCAGAATCAGACGTAATTTTCTTTTATCATTACTTTGATAAGCTTGTATCCCGTGACAATAAAGAGGAAAATTATTTCGATTCATATGGAAATTTCACAATTGTTTTGGGATGATTTCTTAAAAATTCATTTGAATACAATTTGCCGTATTCATAGGTAAAACCTTCACGAGGTACAGAATTAAATTCGATCAATCGATAAAAGACTTGACTCCGATCTGTGTCAGAAACGGAGAGACTCAAAGATTGAAGCTCATTTCGGCAGATGAGTTTTAAATAATGAAGATTATGACAAAATAAAGGATTGGAGTTTGCTAAACCTCTTTCTCTTAAAATGAGGATCTTGTAATCATTTTGAAATGAAATATCAAATATCCGCTCAGATTGAAAGGAATTGATTTGGGTGCTTTGTAAATCTACGTGAATTTGAATGTTGGTTTTAAAAGAAAGCATTTTTTTATCTTCATCGAGAGTCAATTTTGAAAAAAGAATGTTTCTTTTTGTTCGAGTCCAGCCTGAGTTATGATTGTTCTGGCCAAAGAGTATGCGCCTTCCTTCATTAAAATGAGATGGAGAAAGATACTCTCCTTTTAGCCGATCCAAAATTTTTTTTCTAATTTCCAAGGGCAGATAATCTTTCAGGTTGCGACTGACGATAGGTCTTTCACTCTTGAATTTTTCAAAATCCATTTTGCCGTCAATTTGGTTCTTACCCATGGCAAGTATGACTTGGTGAGGGTGGGCTGGATCCGTGTATCCTTCCTTCGGTTCCGTCAGCGCCCCAATAGGATCTTGGTAAAAATACTCGAAACTAAAAAGTCCGGCCTCATCAACATCTGTATGGGAATTGCCTCCAGTTGGCAAAGTAGTGTTTTTTTGTAGAACCAGCGAGTATTCATCAAGAAAGTTGGCATTTGAATCCTTGGTATCCAATTCATTTAAGGCCGTTTCGATGGGCACGACAAAAGCTTTTCCCTGCACAGGAACGCTTTGAGTCTGTATTCCTAGCACTTGACTTGGTTTTTGGATAAAACTCAAACCTCCGCTCATTCCAGGGTAGATATCTAAATCGTGTATTTGATAAAGATATT
>JAYRIK010000053.1:0-5360 GCA_041906865.1 Candidatus Auribacterota bacterium | reverse complement strand
TCATTGGCTAAAGCAGCGGCTGGCTCACCGCCTCAGACTGTCATAAATGTCCATTTTAGGGAAGGGCCCGCTCATAATTGGCCACATGCTGTTACTGCTGCAGGGGGTAAAGTATTAGCAACTTCATTAAATGAAGCAACGCAGGCGGAATTAAATAGAGAATTAAAAAAAGCTAAAGATAATGTATATCTTTATTGGAAACTAAATAAAGGTTGCTACCCTTTATTTTTGACGGATCCTTATGGAATCCAATTACCAAACGAAATTGTTTTTTATGGTGTAGCAGGTGATCATCCTTGTTTGCTTGAGCCTGCCTTTAATTCGGATGGTAGTGTCCATCATTGGACTATGACGATCAATCGTTCTCCCGCTACTCTTGCTGTCCTTGAACCTTTTTTTGCTCACGAACTTCATTACGCTGATTGGTTGATAAAATATGATGCGATTCAAAGAGGAAAAGGAGCTCGTTTGTCAAACGAACAACTTGTACAAATGAAAAAATATTATTTTGCCCGTAGTTCACCTATTTCAAAACAAGATGCCAGAGAACCTTTAGAAGAAGCAGTTATATACTATGAGGATTTCTTATTTTTTCTTTCTAAATCACCTGAAGAGAGAAAACATATTCTTGAAGGACTTAAGGCTTTAAGAGAAACAACCCCTGGGGTTATGATTTGTGAAGTGATGTATGAAGGGTTTTTAAAATTAAATGAGAGTAGTTATTCTCATTTGTCAAAAGTTTCAGATGAGGATATTCAAACGCGTAAGGCCTTGATGGAAATAGCAATTGGTTTGGTTAGAAAACATTCTGCAAACCAGGAAGCAATATTTCAGATATATGAAAAGGAACTTCGAGATCTTAATATGACATTGGTAGATCATGCAATAGCCTTGCATGGAATTATGATGCATCCTGAAAACCCAAGTTATCTTGATCCTGATGTTGTGAATGCGCTTGTTGCACGTAGGGGCAGATTAGAACTTGCTCGGTCAAAATATTTTACTTCTGTTACTCCAGCAGAACATGCAAATGATAGAGCTGCAGTTGTGGGTACTCTTGATGCGGTAGTTGCTAAAAAAGCTCCTCGTCCGGGTTCTTACTTTTCTGTTATTCATGGTGGTATTGTAGATCAAAGGGTTTCTGTGCGGCATGATGATACGAATCAAGTCATTGCTCGAGACATGACTGTGTTGGAAGCAGACACAAATAAAATTGAGAAGAAGATTTCAGAAGGTCCGTCTGTTATAGCAATGGAAAGGGACAGGGAGGCAGTATCCGCTCTCGAACAATTTGTAGAAGGACCATTGTATAAAGCCTTGGGTAAGGCAACAAAAGATGCTTTAAATGATGTTAGAGTGGCTTTGTTACCTGGAGATTGGGCAAGCGTTGAAGAGAGTCCAATAGGTGCGGTTTATGCGCATTATGGACGGGCTGGCAAAAATGGAGAAGGCCAAACACCTTCTATTTTTATGCGTGCGGAGTTTGTGAAGCGATTACTGGCTTTGCCCAATGGACCTCAAGCTTTTGCAACGTTACTGACTCTTGAAGCAAAGCGTCATGAATATCGCCAAGAGCATAAAGACGAGGACTATCGGCCTTCTGCTGAGGTTGTGAAACAAATTTTGAAAGAGGGAGGAGTCAGTCGAGAGCAGATTAGAATTCTACTTGATACTATTGCTGAAGTAGAAGCAGATATGCTTTTGGAGACAGAAGATATTACGCAGGTGATTATTAATGCAGCTGATGTTCTAGAAAATAGAGAACATGCTATTGTGAGTGATGTTATTTTAGGAAAACTTCAAGGTCCTCTCTTAGAGATTTTGACTCAAAAATCGGCGGATCGTATGAGGGGTAAAGAAGATGCTCTGTTACAAAGAGTTCATGCGGCTATTACCAGAATTCAAACTGCAAGAGTTAAAACAGGAGGGGCTGCTTTAATTAAAAGTCTTGGAGATATGCTCGTGGAATTCTCTCAAACACAAGCGATTGGTATTGATTTGCTTATGGGAGAAGTAGTATTAACTTTACCGAATGGAGAAAAGAAGATTATTCCTTTGTCAGCAGATGCAGTTCAAGCTCTTAGTCTGATGGTTGGAAATAATAAACTTGCAGGGCATGTAGATAAAATGGTGATTGATATTCCAGCTCATTTAAGTGTAGATGAACTCTCAAGTTTTCTTGAAAATACAATTCGAGTTTTAACAAATTCGGATCAAAAAGCTTTAACTAAAGATGAAAAACCGCGTTCAATTGGAGATTTGACTGCTCAACGTCTGAAAATAGGTGATGAAGAATTAGTTCATGTGGGACGAGGGATAGGTAGTTTGAGTAAAATTACAGCTAAGATAAAAAATAACCTTACAGCATTGGATGCAGTTGAATTTTTTGATAGAGGTGCAAATAGAAATACAGAACATCCCGTTCTTATAGAAACTGAACTTTTAAGTCAAAACCTAGCTTTGTTAGAGGGCTCGGAACGAGAAGCATTCTTAAAACTTTGTGAAAAGCGTTTTGCGGTGATTCGAGGTCAAACAATTGATGGACTTCCAGCTGAGATTCAGCAGGCTTTATGGAAAAATTACGATACATTTTCTCGATTAGCTCCTAACTTTCGAGTCGTTATTCTATCAAGTGAAGCAAAGCGTGCTGATGAAATGAAAGATGCAATGATTTTAAAATTTAATTCTGAGCAAAGAGATCAACGCAATGCACTTACTCAAGTAATGAGTTTTGCTTCTTACGTGGCCAATGTGGGTAAAGAGGTTGCAAAAGGTGATTCTCGGGCTGCAGAAATGTTTGAAGCCCTTCTCAAAGCTCTATACGCAGGCTCTGAAGATGAAGCTAACGAAATATTAGGCAGCATGTCTTTATCGGAAATTTTATCGAAACCAGAATTTATTTTTCCTCCAATTAATACCCATTTCACACAAGATCTTGATTCCTTCATTCGTGCCAAACGCACCATCGAAGCGATGGCGTAGTATATTTACTTTTAACCTTAAGTTCTAGCCAGTATAATTAATCCTAATGAAAAAAATCATCACGATTTCTACTGGGACAGAGTTGATGTTAGGGTATGTCATAGACCAAGATTTTGGTTTTATGGCAAAAGAGTTTGCTCACCTTGGATGTCCTGTATATCGCCATTACACGGTTGGAGATGATTTTAAAGAACTTCAGAAGGTTTTTGCAGAAGCTCTTTCTCTGGCTGATATTATTATTCTCTCAGGTGGCTTGGGGCCGACCACAGATGATTTGACCCGAGAAGTGGTGTCTAGCGTTCTCAAAAGACCTTTAGAGATGAATAAAGGCATTTTAAAAGATTTAAAACATAAGTTTCATCGTAGAGGCCTAGAAGTGCCTCCCTCTAATGAGAAGCAAGCTCTAGTGCTAAAAGGGGCAGAAGTGATTCCCAATCACTTTGGAACAGCGCCTGGAATGTATATTCAAGAAAAAAGAAAAAAGATTTTTCTACTTCCAGGACCACCTTTTGAACTCAATCCCATGTTTGAGAGAAATGTAAAACCCGTTGTTCAAGCTGCGATTAAGAAAGATCGACTTCGCTTTATAAGTTTTAGAACTTTTGGAATTCGGGAATCAGATGTTCAAGAAAGAATGAATAAAATTTTCAAAGACGCTACAAAATTTTTAAATGGTCTTGGATACACATCCTCTCCACATGGTGTAGATGTTCGGGTGGTAGGTAAAAAGCAAAGTTGGGATAAGCTTCTTCCTCTCATTCAGCGACTCCGCAATGATCTTAAATCTTGGATTTACGGATTAAATCGAGAATTAATGGAAGAGGTTGTTGCAAAGTTATTGTTTCAAAAGAAAAAAACTTTAGCCATTGCTGAATCTTGTACAGGAGGACTTTTAGCTGAGCGGCTGACAAGTATTTCAGGAATTTCTCAAGTTTTTAAATTAGGAGTTATTTCTTATTCTAATGAAGCAAAGCAAAATATTTTAAGTGTTCGATCAAAAACTCTGCAGAAATTTGGTGCTGTGAGTCGAGAGACTGCTTCAGAGATGGCTTTAGGAGTTCGTGCAAAGGCTAAGTCCCATTTGGGTGTATCCATCACAGGCATTGCAGGTCCGACAGGCGGAACTTCTGAAAAACCTGTAGGACTTGTGTGGATTGGTTTAGCCGATGGCAAAAAAACACATGTTCAGGAACATCATTTTCTGGGCAGCCGTGATGCAATCCAATTTAAAGCCTCTCAAGCGGCTTTGGATATGGTGAGAAGGTCTTTACTGGGGAAAGATACGGCAGGTAAAGATGTTATTTAAATGTGAAAACATAAAACTTTTTTAACCATGCGCCTTTTTATTGCAGTTGAAATTCCTCATGAAATTCGAGAAAAAATTTATCGTGATCTTCAGCCTTTGCACCAAGCCTTTCAAAAAATCAAATGGATTCCTTCTAAGAACTTACATTTAACGCTGAAATTTTTAGGAGAAGTTCCAGAAGAAAAACTCAAAATGATTAAAGAAAAAATGAGGAGCCTTTCATCTCTCAAATCTTTTTCGATTGAATTTTTAGGTTTAGGAGGTTTCCCAAATTTAAATCGTCCAAGAGTGATTTGGTTGGGAATTAATCAAGGGAAACAAGAACTGTTACAAATAGCGTCTTATCTTGAATCTGAATTAGAGATGGTAGGATTTCCTCGTGAAAATCGCACTTTTCAAGCGCATCTGACTTTGGCAAGAGTGAAAGATTTTAGAGAAATGTTCTCGACAAGCTCGAACAGTAATATTCTTCGAGCAAAGTCAGGTTTTTCTAGTCCCTGTGGGACGAGAAGTATAAGAAGTGATGAGATATCTGAGCTGTTCAAAAAAGCCTCTTTTTTTGATAAAACAAGCTTTGCGAGTTTTTCAGTAAATATGGTATCTTTGATGCAAAGTTCCCTGACTCGGGAGGGAGCCACTTATCAATGTTTGCATCAGATAAGGTTAGGTTAATAGGCGTATAACTTTTATCATTTTTAATTTTAAAAAAGGGGCCAGCAATGCCAGAGTCAGCCACATTACAAGATAAACAAGAGCAAAAAGAAAAGCAGGAAAAAACGGATTCAGGAAGAGATAAAGCTTTAGAAGTTGCAGTCGGTCAAATTGAAAAGCAATTTGGTCAAGGAGCCATCATGCTTCTAGGATCAGATCGTCCTGTAGTTCCTATTTCTTCTATTTCAACGGGAGCCTTGTCTTTGGATATTGCTTTGGGAATTGGCGGAGTTCCTCGAGGTCGTATCGTTGAAATTTTTGGTCCTGAATCTTCTGGTAAGACAACCTTAGCTCTTCAAATTGTGGCCAATGCTCAAAAAGCAGGTGGAAAAGCAGCTTACATTGATGCAGAACATGCTCT
>JAYRIK010000052.1:0-1567 GCA_041906865.1 Candidatus Auribacterota bacterium | reverse complement strand
GCAGCGTTCTTACTTTGGGCGCCGTCGTTTCTCTCAGCCTGGCAGCAGCTCCTGCTGTAATGGCAAATCCTTTCCAAGCCAATTCTCTCAGAAATGGAGATCTTTTGGCAGAAAACACTGCCACCACAAAACCAGCCGACGGTAAATGTGGAAGCAAAATGATGAAAGATGGCAAATGTGGTGCTAAAGGTATGGCTGGATCAAAACCTACATCAATGCCTGCCTCTATGCCCGCATCCATGCCTGGCAAAATGATGAAAGACGGAAAATGCGGCCAAGGCAGCTGTGGTAGCAAGAAGAAATAATAATGAACTCTTTGGGCAAAAACAATTTCGCTCAAGTAGGTTTGGGACTTCGACGAGAACTTTTCTCAGCACTGAAGTCCCCACCTTCTTCACTTCATTTTTTGGAACTCGCTCCTGAAAACTGGATTGAAGTGGGTGGTAAACTCAAACAAGAGCTCGATTATTTTTCCAAAAAATTTCCCATTTATTGTCACGGTTTAAGCCTTTCACTCGGAGGACAAGATCCTCTCAACTTTGATTTACTCAAAAAAATAAAAAAATTTCTAAAACAGCACCATGTAAAAGTTTATTCCGAACATCTCAGTTATTGTGGTGATAAGGGTTTGCTTTATGATCTTCTTCCCATTCCCATGACTGAAGAAGCCGTGAAGCATGTTTCTCAAAGAATTCGAACAGTACAAGATTTTTTGGAAAGAAAAATTGCCGTGGAAAATGCTTCTACTTACCTTATCCCTCCCATTTCCACGATGAAAGAAAGTGATTTTATCAATGCGATTTTAGAAGAAGCTGATTGCGAGATGCTACTCGATGTAAACAACATCTATGTGAATAGCATCAACCATCAATTTGATCCCATCGAATTCCTAAAAGAAATTCCCAGCGACAAAATCTGTTACCTACACATTGCAGGTCATTATCAAAAATCAAAAAACTTGATTATCGACACCCATGGAGAAGCCATTGTAGAGAATGTTTGGGATCTGCTTGAACAAACTTATCAGATTCATGGAATTTTTCCTACTTTGCTTGAAAGAGATTTTAACATTCCTCCTTTCAAGGAACTCAAAAAAGAATTAGAACGGATTGAATCCATTCAACAAAAAATCCTGAAACAAAATGAAAAACTCAAGCATAGCGCTTAAAAAATTTCAGAGAGATTTTACTCAACACATTCGTAATCCCAAGCTTCACAAAGCCCCCCGGGATGTAAATCTCAAGAGAATGAACGTATACAACGAACTGCTATTCAATACGATTGAAGACGTATTGGCGGGCTGTTTTCCGATTTGTAAAAATATTCTCGGAAAAAAGAAATGGACTCAACTTATCCGTGATTTTTTTACGGAACATTCTTGCACACGACCTTTTTACAGACAAGTACCCGAAGAATTTTTGGAATATCTAGCGGAAGAAAGAAATACTTCAAACGGTCCGGTTTACCTTCCCTATCTTGCCCATTATGAATGGATGGAACTGGACCTATGGGTATCTCCAGAAATTCCTGAAGAAATTCATTCAAAGAAAAATTTACTCAAAGGAAG
>JAYRIK010000051.1:0-7327 GCA_041906865.1 Candidatus Auribacterota bacterium | reverse complement strand
GAATGTTCCAATATGGGAAATAACGGCTGTTTCATTTTCACAGGGGAATAATACTTTAAGAACTTCATCAGTTTTTTGAAGATCTTGAACATGGAGTAAAAAATCTTTTTCACCCGTAAAACCGTTTAATTCTAAAAGTGCATGGGCTTGAATTAATTCGTCCCTCTCGGAATCAATTAAGTCTACAAATTTTGCTCCCAGCTTCATGGCTATAATTGAAAGAACTCCAGCTCCTGCCCCTGCATCTACGACTCGTTTTCCTGAAAAATTGCTCTGGAGCATCATGGCAATAACGGCTCGGGTGTAATTCCCATGCATGAGAGATGAAATATCTCCTTTAACTGCTTTTAAACGAATAACATTGTTTCCTAAGTCTTTTCTTAAAGCAAGAGATAGACTTTGATAAGTATTTTCTTCAATGAAAAATAAAGGACCTATTCTCATAAACTTGGTTAAATTCAAAGTATGGTCTTCGTGAAGAGTAAATTCACCACCAACGATAGGTTTATAGACAGTTTCTCCACAACTAACTTTGGGCTGATAAGCTCTCATCAATTCTGTTTCTTGAAAAAATCTTTCAGTGAGGGCTTCGCAAGTAGCTTCGTTTTTGTCTCGGATATTGGTGGGAGAAGGAGCAGCTTCTTCAGGCTGAGGTAATTTGGTTCCGAATAAATCAGGTTTTGTTCGTGATAAGACTTCAACAGCTTTAAGTAAAAGATAGCCGTATTCCACATGCTCAAGGTAGCGAGCTCCCATTTTGGGATCATCAAGAAGATCTGGGCTCATGAGGTGGTGAACACAATTCATAAAAACTTGGTGGAAATCATCATCTGCTACGGTTTCTCTTTTCATAAATTCTTCAATAGGGCCTGTAATGTTATTGACTAAATTACTTTCTAGAAATTTGTTAATCTCTTTTAGGATTTTTTCATCGGACATTGCATCAACTTTATCGAAGATCGCTTTGACCGATGGATGTTCAAAGGCTAAAAATCTTCCAATAAGTTTAGATTCTTTAGAAAAGTCTTTTCTGCGTCGAAGAATATGCTGCATGAAAGGGTTGTCTCTTAATGTTGAGAGAATACCTTTATTACGGTTTATTTTTTGTAGCTCCGATGTTATTACTTCCTGTGGAACTCCGAAATAAAGGCAAAGCTCATCTAATGTCGCTTGACGTTTATATTTTTCTTCAAATTGTTTCAAAAAAGTTTCTAAATTTTGTTCTGGTTTTTCTCTGAATAGGGCATATTCAATTTTAATTTTGGATCCTACATGTTTTTCTTGTAATTCTGTTTTATTGGGGCGTATTTTTTTTGATATCCATTTGACTGATTCGTTTTGAGATTCTATAAGGAGGCTATTACAGCTTCCTCTTTCGTCAGAAGATTCAAACAGGAAGTCTAATAGTTTATCAAGTCTGATGCCTCCCTGGTCTCTTCCAAAGCGACTTTCTCTGGGGTAAGTTGTGTTGCCAGGTTTTGTTGCCCATTCAATAGATGTCTCAAATCCATTTCCATTATCGATAGCCTCAATAGTTAGCCATTTTCTATCTAAAATTTCTTTTATGCTTATTGTGATAACCATTCTTTTTCCTGCCCCAATATGCCCGACATTTTGTGTTAAGTGACTAAGAAGAGAAGTTTCTAATCTTTCGGATGTAATACCATCCAGAGGATTTTGTTTTAGAAAATTTACGGCTGCTTTATGAGCTATTTCTGTTGCATTCTGAAAATCTTGATTCCAATTTCCACTGCATTCTAATGTCAGTACAAAAATTTTTCTTTGGTTTAATTTCGCGTCTATTTGCTCTTTTTCAGTTTGAGTGGTAGCAACTAAGAGAGATTGTATGAGGTGATCAGTAGATTGATCAGAGTCTTCTTGAGTTGGGATGTTTTTAAAAATATTAAGTAATTTAGTATCATTTATCTGTTTTAAATATTCTTCCAAAAGAGATTTAATCGGTTCTTCCAGTTTGGCTAGTTCTTGTACATCTTCTTCTGTGAGTCCTTCTGTGGGAAAATCAGAAGGAGCAGTGTCCCAGGCAGCTGATAAAGCTGTGATTAATTCTTGGTCTGTGTCTGATGGCATATTTGGTTTTAGCCAGTGTGCAACGACAGTTTCACGTGGGATATTATTTTTACGAGACCAAGCTACAAAGTGTTCCATAATATTTTTTCGAAGAGCTTTTGCAGCTTCATGACTTAATAGATCAAAAAGAGGATTTAAAATGGAAGCTAGGGGAATAGCATGAAAATGATCAGGCTCAAGTGTTTTGTCCATCATGCGTTTTAAATACAATTCATCTGAAATGGTGCCATTCACTTGAGGGGTAACAGAGCAAAAGCTAAAATGTTTTTCTTTCAATTTTTGAAGTAGGGGAGAAGTGTGAAATCCTCCTGTAATGATAACAAGCGCTTTCGGTTTTTCTTTTTTGATAAGAGATTCAATATTTTTAAATAAAATTTGATCTCTTGCTTCTGCATCTGAATAGAAATTTTGGGCTTGTTCAGAAAGATTTAAAAATGAGCGGTAGGTTTTAACAAATTCTTCTTTTTCCGTTGATGAGAGATTTGATTTTGCGAGCCAGGGAAGTTGACCAGAAACTAGATCGCCACCTCCTGATTTTATAAGGACTCGCGATGACAATTCTCCAGATAGTTTAGGCTTTTGCCATGACTTCTTAAATTCTTCCCACTCTTTTCTTGAAGCTTTCAATTGAAAAACATGCTGGGACAGGCGCAGAGATTTTTCAAAATTCCATAAAGAATGTTCTTCTTCTGTTTTAATAAGATTATTTTGAATGTTGGCTTCAACTTCATTTGAAAGTATCTCCAGTGCCTTATCCCATTCAATTTTGCTTAAATTTTGTTGAAGATTGATTAGCTTTTTTAAATGAGGGAAATCCTCTAAATGGGGTTGTTTGGAAATGGCACTTTTTATTGTTCGAGCCTGTCGAGAACTGCTATTGGTTTGGCCTGAGCTTGAAGTTGTCTTCTCGACTTTGCTCGAAGAATAAATTTTATGGTTTTCATAATTGTCTAATATTTCATCGAGCTCTTGATAATAGGAAGGTGCGTCGATCTTTCCTAAACGAAACCGTAATTGCAATTCGATAAATTTTTTTAAATCTTCCTTGGAACTTTTCTTGGAAATTTTCTCTGAAAGCTCCATAAATTCTTTTTTAAGAGCAGATTCGTCAATTCCTGAAATTTGTTGAAGAGTTTGCAGCAAAGTCCGAGCTTGCTCATTTTGAGGATGAAACGTTTGTTGATTCAAAAAGGAAATCCAATCTTTAAAACTTAAATTTCCATCTTTGAAATGGAAAAATTGAGTAGCCCATGTCAGTAGAGTAGGAGAATCAATGTTTTTTCTTGTTTGATCGAGCATTTTCGCTAGCTCGGTCCATAGGGTTTGTTTTTCTTGCCAGGCAGTTTGAGCTTTTCGAAAGCTCCAAAAATTTTTGAAATAGGCCTGGGATTCCTCGATTCCAAAAATGTGAAGATGAAATTCAGGATGTGAAATGGCTAAAGCTTCAGCTCCGGTGAGCCAACCTTCGTCGATTAAACTTTGAGTAATTTCTTCTCTACCTTTGGTGTAAGGAAAATTTCCAAGAAAAGAAGTGGAGACAGGTCCTATACCCCCTTCAACAGCAATGAATAAAGATTCTTTTGAGAGTCCTTGGCTTTTAAACCACTGAATAATTTCAGCAATTTTTTTCTGAGCTTGGGGAACAGAATGCGCTTCTTGAATATGAAGAATAAATGGACCGCGACTACCTTGATATTGCTCAAAGATTGTTCCAAGATGAGAAGCCCATTTAAATTGATTTGTCTGAAAAGGTGGCTGGCCGAAAGAAGCAAGAAGAGCATCGCTCGTCATGCTTTGGAAAAGAAAAGCAATAAACACAAAAATATGCCAAAATTTATGATTAAAAATAGAAGTCATGGGACTTAATTAATGCTCATTATTGTGATGATTAATTTGGGTTAAACGGCAACCCAAAATATAGCATATTTTTAGGGTTTTTCAAAGAACGAAGAGATGAGGAGTTTATAACTTATTTATTAGGAAGATGTTATAAAAATTAAAAAACAACAGAAGGAAGTTGTTTTTATGATTTAAAATTTATAATTAAGCTTATAAGAGATATTTATGATTAGTAATTAATTAAACCTGATTGTAGAGGGCATTTGAGAGCATTTCAACCAATTTATTGGATCTTTCTTGCTCTGTCTGGATGAGTTTAAGCACCTCTTTTTCTTTTGTAGTGAGAAGTAAGTCGCCTGAAACTCCTCGATGCTTTCCAGAAGGAATTTTTGAAAATGTTTCTACCATATCCTTGACGTTTCCTTGAATTTCTTTAATAGCACTCATGATATCTTTGAGGTCTTTTAAATCTGTTTTAGGGGGCATGAGGAACTCCTTTGCGTGAAGTTTAGAAAAATTTTACATTTCTCGCAGGAGACATGTCAAACATTTCTTGTAGAAATTTTGTCTTATTGCTGCAAACGTTTTTGTTCAGACTAAATTAATATTCTTAAAGACCGCATCCATGACAGATATAGTTCCTTCAGAAACATTGTCATAATAATATATTCGACTATTGAAGAGACAGATGCTATCTCGTGAAAGTTTAAATGGTTTTAGAAAATGTTTTAAAATTGAAAAATCTTTGATAAGTATGAAAGTGATTTTTTTCTTAGACTCCACTGAGAAATTTTTAAGAATTTCAGATCGAAGATAGTGGAGTTTAGAGCTTTTCGTATGAATGTGACAATTTTGCTTGTAAGCATAAGGAGTTTTAAATTACAATCCTCTCAGACTAATATAAAGTATTTAGTTTTATTTCTAAGAGAATTATTGTAGCTTTCTCTAAGAAAGAAAAACGCAAGCTTAACAAAATAGATGCAAAACTAATGGTGCTTTTTTTTTAACCATATCTCAATGGAGTCTCCCCATGGGGTCCATGAAGTTAAAAGCGAAAAAGGTAAAAGCAATGCTCTTAATAAATGAAATGAATTTGGAGAGAATATCTCAGCCATAGGTTTGTTTTCATTCCTATTTAAAAAAGAAAAAAGACTCTCTAAAAAAAAGGAAGGAAAGCTTTGAAAAGATTTACGAACAATTTTAAAACCTGTTTGATTTGCATATTGCATTAATGTGCGATAAGAAAAATGAAATAGGTGACGTGGGGTTTCTAAGGGCATCCAGTATTGTTTGAAAATTTTAAATCCTAAGGAATGAATGTTGGGGACATCAATAATTAAAGTTCCTTCTGTTTTTAGGATTCTTTGAATTTCTTGGAAGGTTTTCATTGGATTGGGTAAGTGTTCAAGGACATGATGGAGAGTAATGAGATCAAAATGATTGTCTGGAAATTTCTGAGATTGGAGATCTCCATGGACAACATTCAGACCTTTTGCTCGTGCTTTTGAGACGGCTGTTTCACTAAAATCAAGGCCATAAACATTCATGCCATAGGTTTTCATTTTTTGAAGGAAACTCCCTTCTCCACATCCGATGTCGAGCATAGATGTATTTTTACGAATAATTGTTCCACGGATAAATCTACAAAATGGGAAAAGAAAGATTTTGGAAAGGGAGAGGTGTGATTCCCAATAAATCTTTTCTAGTTTTAAAATAAATTTATGAAAAAGACCTCGTTCACTTTCTAGTGAATGGGGGGCATACGCTAGAGGATAGTAAGTTTTTAATTCAGGGATTTCCGGTTGAGGGTTGAGAAAAACAAGTCCACATTTACATTGAACAAGAGTAAAATCCCCAGGAATTCCATACATACGGTCATGATTGTTAAAAAGGGATTCGAATTCGATGCTTTTGCACGCATCACAAAACAGGATTTCTTTCATATGACAAGCAACGATAATTTAAAAATTCTTTGTCTGCAATGCCTAAAAAAGTAACATTTATTATTCTGGGGTCAGGGCACAGTCCTATTGGTGGGATCAAAATGATTTATGAATATGCCAATGGTTTGACTACGCGGGGTTACGAAGTCATGATTGTCCATGTTGCGATGCACCCTTTCGGCTCTTTTTTTGATCGATGGGGAAGATTTTTAGTTTTTTTAGGGTATGGGCTTAGTAAAAAATATTTGCCTACAAAGTGGTTTGTATTAGATCCAAGGATTAAAATTTTATGGATGCCGAGACTTCATCTACAGTTATTTCGATATACAGGAGTGTTGATTCTTACCAGCTGGAAGATTGTTCAATGGGCTGAAGATAGAAAACTAATAGATAAAGATCGACAAATTTATTTCATTCAAGATATTGAATTGGATGGTGATTTAGGGATTATTCTTAAAACTTGGAAATTGCCTATCCTGAAAATTGTCATTAATCAATCGCTTCAGGAAATTGCTGAATCTCTAGGACAAAAAGCTCATTATATCCCGAATGGTTTCAACTTTTCAAGTTGGGGGGTAGATCGACCCATTGAGAAAAGAGATCCTTATCGTGTGATGATGCTTTATTCCAATTCATTTCATAAAAATATTCCTATGGCATTGAAAGTTTTAAGCTCTTTAAAAGAAGATTTTCCTTTGCTTACAGTTGCTTTGTTTGGTTCTCCACGTCGTTTGCTAAAGCTTCCTAGTTGGATACATTATTATCGAGTTGTGCATGAAACGGTTTTGAGAAAACTTTATAATGAAGCAGCGATTTTTATTGCTCCTAGTAATCAGGAAGGTTGGGACTTGCCGGCGAGCGAGGCTTTGATATGTGGTTGCGCTCTCGTTGCAACAGATATTCGAGGCCATCGAGAGTATGCGTTTCATGAAAAAACTGCTCTTCTTTCACCTCCCGAAGACACTTTATCTATGGAAGGGAATATCAGACGACTGTTTAAGGATGATCTTTTAAGAAAAAGACTCAGTCAAAAAGGGGGTGAATATATTCAACGTTTTACAATGGGAAAATCTTTAGATATATGGGATGCCTTGCTTGCAGGATTGGTTGGCAGTGAGAAACAAAAATAGAATTATAAAGATTACACATTTTAATCTGGATCCAGACTCTTATACGATAAGTGTCAATTATGGGCTTCTTTCAAAGAATAAAGGTAGCTTTTGAATATGAATTTAAGAAAATTGATTTTCCCCTTTACTCTATGGGGGCCCGTTCGTATTTTTTTATACTCTCCCTTTTTAGATTATCATCAATATGCATTGAGATCTTTTGTCAAAAAAGAGTCTAAACAAATTTCCCCAAAAGCTCGGGTTTTAGATGTGGGTGCTGGAGAATTAAAGTATAAAAAGTATTTTGAACATTGTCGGTATTTAGCATTAGACCGATGTGTGGGGGAT
>JAYRIK010000050.1:0-2491 GCA_041906865.1 Candidatus Auribacterota bacterium | reverse complement strand
TCCTTCTATGCTCATATCATCTGATGTCACCAAATACCATTTTGAATCTTTCTTAACTGGAATATAAATTTTATCTCCGATTTTTACAGGCTTCTTCATGTCATCAAAAGCAGGACTGACTTCTTCGTCAGGAAAGCCTAAAGAAGGAACTTGTGCTTGGTTTTGTCCTGTTTGCATAGACTGGAGACCGGTGACTGGTGACTCTTGTCCGCCGGTAGTGTGGCGGAGGGGACTGGTAGCATCATAAATCCTCACCCATCTAGATTGCTCAGCCAAAGAAATTTTAAATTCGGCTTCTTTAGATGCTGTAGCAAAAAAACGTAGATTTTTAGGCACTTGAATTTTCTTTTTTGAAACGGGTGAATAATAAGTTCCTTCTTGCAAGATAGCGTTGAGAGCAATGACCAATTTGGGTTGCAAATAATGAAAGTTTTCAAAAGCAGCGATGAAAATACGTCTTTCGGCTTCAGATTTGTCTCGATCTTCTTCTTCAGCTTGCTGTGCTTCTCGAATCATTCTTTCAAGAATCCCCTCAGCCCATTTGAATTTACGGTTGCCAGTTAGCCGGTTGGCCGGTTGACCAGTTCTCTGATGTCTGATGTCCATTTCATCCGGAACATATCCACCAAACAAAGTGAAATCATTCGTAAACTGTGTGCATTCAATTTTTTCAATACTTGTATGGGGATATTTTTCAGCGACAAGTTTTCGTAAAGGAGCAAGAGGATTTATTTCAGTGGGCATTGCTAAAAGTGTCGGATGACCTTCTTCAAAAAGAGATCTTTCAATGGATTGTTCTGGGCTTTTTGAAAGAAGTTTTTGAGCTGTATTACGCAGATCATAAGTAATGTCTCTGTGTGCTGTAGGATCCAGAGGAAGATTGAGTCCTCCAATATCTATTGCAAGCTCTAAGACTTCTTTTTGTTGTCCTATGATCTTAAAACTTCTAGCATAAAAAAGATGAATCGCTTCTAAAATTTTGACAGGCCTTTCGCTCTGATTTTTTAAATCACGACAAAGCCTCTGACAAGTTCTTTTTAATTCTCTTAAAGTGAGTGAATGAGGAAGACTTTTTGAAAATATCCCGCCATCTGGCTTAGCTAATTCTTCTTGAACTGAATAATGAAAATTTGCAAGCCAATTAACACATACATCTCTAATATCTTGAGGGAGACTTTCCAATTCATCTCTCACAAATTCTTTTAACTCATCTTCTGTAAATCTTCCTGTCATCTTAACCACAGGAGTATAAGCACTCAAAAGTGGCGGCAATTCTCCTCGTGCTTCATATCCTTCTTGATTCTGGTCATCTTCTGAAGGATTAATATCGATTACGACAAGAGAATTGGAAGATCTTTTTAAAACGCCGGTGTGCGTACTGGGGACAGCGTCATGCGTTTCAGTTTCTGTGGACTGGGTCCCCGTAACAGGATACTCATTCAGCGTCACTTCTTTCTGTCCCTTCGCTAATGGAATAAGCCACCAACCCAATTTAGCCTGCCCCTCTTTTACAGCTGTATTCAATTCTGAAAGAGCCATCACACCTCCCTCACCTAAAATTCTTAAGAAAGCCGTATCTTGATCTAAAACATAATCTCCATTTTCATTTGGACGAAACATTCCTAACCATTTAGATTGTTTGCTCTGTCCATGAATGGGTTCCCCATAAAAAGGAATCCCCATCATCTTTGAAACTGCTTCTGCCAAAAAAGTTTTCCCTCCTCCCGTAGGCCCTTCTAAACGAATCATCCCTGGCCCATATCTTAAAGCACGAGCAATACCACTTAGCGCTCTTAAAGCATCCTCTGTTAACATGAGTCCATTATCCTCTTTGATGATTTTTTTGATAGCATCCTGAATTAACGCTTGTGAGGTCGGGAGAAGAAAAAGAGAAGAGCCCATTCCAGAAGCTCCTCTTACTTGCATACTGCTTTCTATTCTTTGCAGAGGCCGTTTCTCAATTTCATCAATAGCTCTTTCAACTTTCTCCTTTAAATCTTTTCGAAGTGGGAGCTCGACACCATCAATCAAAAGCCGTCTCGATATCAAATCAAAAGATATCGAGTGCCCATGCAAACGTTCCCTTAGCCCGTGAAAGAAATGTCCTTTTTCTTCTGAGATAATGCGAAGTATTTTCCCATCTGTGATCTCTTCTGCTAAATCCTTTATCCTCCCCTTCACATAAGAAGCCAAAAGTAAAAACTGAGGAAGAGGTAAATCTGGATGATCTTGATAAACAACCATTAACTGCTGAACAGCAAAATCAGAAAGTTCCAATCTCTCTCTCAAAATCTTCTCTATTTCTGATTTTCCAACTGGCGCCAGCTGCCTGCGAATAAATCGATCATAAAAAGCACTGTCATTAATCACAGCACCTTCGGTCATCACTGCCATCACTTTCAGATTTTTAGGCAAAATCAGTTTTTCACCTGTCTCAGGAATCTCCATTTCACCTGTGAGTAAATACTGTTGAAGTTGAGCACGCACTTTG
>JAYRIK010000049.1:0-20706 GCA_041906865.1 Candidatus Auribacterota bacterium | reverse complement strand
GGTGGTGCCTCTGTTTCAATAAGACTATTGCTCATAACAGGATTTTCTTAAATTTATTTTATTCTCTCTTCCTTAACATAAAAGGTAAAAGAGATAGAGAAGTTATTTTTCCTCCAGATATAAACTATTGTTTTGGAGGTGTTCCCTGTTTTAAAACAAGCGACATTCCAAAAACATCCGAAAATAAATCACTTTTTTCAAGCAAGGCCTGTCTTTCTAAAGATAAATCCCCTACCTCATCTGACACCCAAAGTTGGCAATGATCATCTTGCCTGACAAATACAAAATCTCGAATCTTTTGTTGATGCACCCGATCCAAAGCATCTGTTACTCTTAAGATCGCAGCTAATTTAGAAACAATGGGACGATCTGATTTAGGCAGCGACATATAAGGAACATGCGTGGTTTGTGGTGCAGAACGTCGATGATAGCGTACTACATTCGCCACAATGTCTTTATCAACCTTCCTAAGCCCAAAAATTTCAGATGCAGCCACTAAATAGGCACTGTGCTTATGATGTCCCGTGGCAGAAATGTACATACCAATATCATGCAAAAGAGAAGCCACCTCTAAAAGCAAACGTTCTCTGGAACCCAAGCCATGATCTTCTTTAAGACAATCGAATAACTTCATACTCAAACTGGTGACACATAAAGCATGAGCTTCGTCATATTTATATTTTCGACCAAAACTTTTTGCCGAATTAGTCACTTGCCGGGAAAGATCTGTTCTCTTTAAGCCTGAAAGCAGTTGAGAGATTTCAAGCAAAAGCCCATCTCGAATGCTCACCATGGGAACAATGATGTTTTCAGATTTTGTCTCTGCTAAAAAATCAGCATAAATTAAAAGTGAGGGATAAAACATTTCGGCTTCTTCATACGTCATCTGAAATTTTCCAACCATTTCTTCAGGAGACAATTTTGACAAAGCCTTAATGAATTCTAAAAAATCCTTTTGTTTTAAAACAACAAAACGCTCTTCAATTTTCTCAACCAATTGCCGACAAACCAAACGCATGTCTCCACCCATCGCAACAAAAGTATCGACATCACCCAAACTATATTCACGACTGGCTTCCTCAGCCACCGTATGAACACTGCGCTTTAAAAGTCTTTGCACCACATTAGAATCAGCTTTTCCAGCACCCACCTGTTCAGGCAAACGCAAAGAGCCAATAGGAAGAGCACGTGTTAGCTTAACTTCTCCTTTGGTCATCAAAATAATTTCAGTATGTCCCGTTCCAACTTCAATGATCAGAACATTCTTTTTTTCTAGATCAACCTTATCTTTCAGAACATCTTCAACAACCATTAATTCCAAACGATTCTCTTCTGCATCTTCTAATATTTCAACATCGATGCCTGCTCTGACAAAAACTTGATCCACAAAATTATCTCGATTAGCAGCTTCACGAACAGCACTCGTAGCAATCGCATTAAACCTTCGAACCCCATAACTTTCCATCATCACTTTATAATTCTTTAAAATATCAATGCCTTCTCGAATGGCATCATTACTGAGTCGGCCCGTTTTGAAAACATCTTTTCCAAAGCGAACAGGTTTTTGTAAATTTTCCAAATGGCGAATAGGTGATTTGGACCCCACCTCGGCAATGACCATACGAATGGCACTGGAACCAATATCTATGACTGCTACGACTTCTTTTGAAATTGTTTGTTCAACCATCTTACCCTTGTCACAATCCAATTTTTACATTTTTTGAAAAACTAAATGTGCTGCACCCATTATAATTGCATTATCTCCTAATTTTGCCGGAACAACTTTCACAGCCTTTAAAAGTTCGCTCATGGTATGTTCTGCCATTGAAGCTTTAGCTTCTCTTAAAATCAATTCAGGCATGGCCTCGACAACTCCTCCTCCTAAAATAATCAAATCGGGATTGAGCAAATTCACAATATTAGCCATGGTTACTCCAACCAATTGAGCTTTGGATTGAATGAGTCTTTCAATGGCACGATCCCCTGCCTTAATCGCCTTAGCAAAAGAACCACTTCTCATTTCAGAAAAAGAGCCTTGAGTCTCTTTTAAAAAAGCAGGGGCTTGCTGCTTTGCAATAAGTGCAGAAGCATCCGCAGCAATCGCGAGTCGCCCAGCCATGGCTTCTAAGCATCCTCTTAAACCACAGCCACACCAAGGACCTAGGGGATCCATTAACACATGTCCCACTTCACCTGCAGCTCCTATAGCCCCTCGATAAAGTTTGCCATTAAAAATAAAAGCACCTCCAATGCCCGTTCCCATAAAAATCCCAGCCACATTGGAATGGCCAACAGCCGCACCTAGACAATATTCGCCATAAAGACCGGTATTAACATCGTTTTCAACCACTACTTTTACATGAAGTTTTTTACGAAGTTTTTCTCCAAGAGAAATCCCTTTTAAAAAAGGAATATTGGGAGATGAGAGAATCACGCCGTGATCATTGATAAGTCCAGGACATCCAATACCAATCCCTGCAATTTCTTTTAGACTCACTTCTGATTCACTTAAAACTTCTTCAATGCCTTCAACCAATCGTTCAAAAAAATATTTTTCTCCCTCATCTACTTTTGTACGAAATTTTATTTTATTAACCAAATGATCACCTTTCATCAAGGCAATGAGCATTTTGGTTCCACCTAAATCAATTCCTATAGCGTATTTTTTAGAAGCAGGCATTTTCACTCCTTGAATTGAATATAAAATATTAGCATGAGAAATATTTAATGGAATGAAATTTTAGTGACGAAGAAAAGGAACTTTAAGGAATCTTAAAGTTAAATAAATTTACTATTTAACCAAACAGAATAGAAAAATGAAAACTGCAGAAAAAAAGTTATAAAAATCTATTAAGCAGAATGATCAACAGCTTGAGAAGCTTTCAAACCCACAAACACTTTGGGACCCGCTTGGGGAAGATCTTGGGCCTTCGGATAAATAGGAATAGATGAAGAACCCATAGTAACAGCCGTTTTTTGAAATCTACCAGCCATGCCATCTACAATACTCGAAGGCTGACCAGCTCCAAAAACTAGTCCTATAGAACCACGAACATCTTGAGGTCCCACATCATAGCTTCGGGTTACATCAACGTTACCATCAGGACGAGTTGCAACTTGAGCACGACCATTCCAGTAATAGAAATCTGTGTATATTGAAAGCCAAGGTGCAACTCTCCATCGCACATCCGCAACAATATTAATTTGACCATCGGCGGTTTGATGTTCAACCGCAGCAGCTAAACGAAATCGTGAAATAGGTTGAAAAAACATGGCCCCACGCCAGACTCTACTTCCTTCTGGAGAATAAATACCCGGATGTAAGAGATAGGGACTCGAATAAGCTCCATAAGCACCCGTAAAGTTAAATATGCCTGACCTAAAATAAAATTCTGTCAAAGCAGCAAAGCTTGATGGATTAGCATATTCACCTTCAATGCTCATGCCCGCTCCAATACTCGTACTACCCGCAAGAGTGATTAAAAGCCGTGCCACACCTCTCCCTGATAAAGCCGAATAAAGATTATTCCATCGATAAACAACTCCAGGAATTGTTCTACCTCGTACAACATCATCTGAACGTGTGTTAAAATCAATCGGAACTTCTCCCATTTGAACCCTTCTCGCTTGACCTGAAGCTCCAAGTTCAATATTCCATCTCTGTCCCAATCTTGTTGTAAAAAGTGCACTGAAAGGAATTGCCGCTGCCCACCCCCATTGTCTTTCAGGTGTATATAATCCAGAAATGCTTGGTGAAATATTCCAAGTAAAATGAGTACTGCGATTTTGATTAGCCAAAGAAAAGACATAATACCACCCGAGCGTTGCAAAACCCCAATCGAAAGTGCGCCGTTCTCCATTTACAGTAAAATGATAAGCTTGATAGGCAGCATCCAATTGAAGTCTCCGACCCCAGGGGGCCATAACTTGAGGAAGATACCAGCTCGCAGAAGCATCTCTTAAGCCTGGCCTCCAAGAAAGATTCTCGCTTTCCCGTGAAAGAAGAGTTGCACTAACTACTCCACTGGCTTGAGCTCCAAATGTTGTTTCAGGCATTTGATCTGATCCAATTCGATATTCTCCTAGTTCTTCGGTTGTAGCTTGCGCAGCCTCACCTCGGACTAAAACAATTTTGATACGAGTATGCCCATAACTATTGGGAAGAGAAATATTATAGGGGCTATCCACATCATCATACGCATGAGAAAGCCCATGATCATCATAAGTTGTAATACGATAGGCAGTAACCCCTGATTGTGGTTCCAAATCTAAAATCAAACCTGTAGGATTCCATGTAATACGACCGATTTGCCCGGAAGAACCTGTCTGATGAGGTATGTGTTCAGCTCTATCAATATCCAGAATCTCTGGCGCACTTCGAAGTTCATGTGGTACTTGGCCACGAATTGCAATTACACGAACTTGATAAATATTACCCCCTTGCTCTAATGGAATGCTAATAGACCTCTCCCCAGCAGAAGGATAATGTGTTCCTAGAGGAATCCAAGGTCCCCCATGTTGAGCATTCCCTTCTTGAGTATTATAGAATAACTCATAGCGAACACCTGGTTCGACAGAGTCCAATATCAAAGTATCTGTGTTCTGATGATAAGTTAAATTAGGTCTTGCTGGAGGCCCCGTTGGCCCTTCAGCAGCTGTTATAGTTGACCCACCAGGTATGGTATTAACAGAACCTGGAGTCATTCCTACTAAAGGATATACTGAAGATAATTCATATTGAGAAGAAGGACCTCTCACTCTACTCTCTACAGGGTCATATCCTCGATAAGCCAATACCTGAACACTTTGCATTTGAGGACTAGTAGAAGTTGGAAAGGGTATCTGGAAGGCAGGACGACCACTCACTAACACCGGAACTGTACGTTCAATTACCCACTCCCCACCTTGAAAGCGCCTAACTTCATACCCATCTATAGACTCGGCAGGGCGATCCCAAGACAAAGTCCGCGTAGGAGCATCAAAAGCAAATCCGGTTGGAGCTGCAAGAGGAGCTGCGAGAACATGTACTCCCCTTGGAATACGATAAAGATTTGACCACCCGCTTGACAACAGAGTCGCAGGAGCATCCGGTGATGATCTTTCAAGAAAAGTAACTTGAAGATACTGATCTCCTTCACTCTGCGTTAACCAACACTCCGTTTGACCTGACGGAATAATATATTCGTGATATACACGGCCCTCTTGATGGGGTCTTGTTCTAATAGCTAAAACAACTTCCTGATCATCTGGAGAAGCTGGCCATCGATCTGCCGGAAATGACTGAGTTAAATGATAGCCCTGATCTATTCTTATAACAGGTGGGAGCCGATTCACTACGTGCTGTTGTGCCATCACCCCCGTTGCTGTTAGACCTATCGCCATCGCTGTCGTTAGTGCAAAAGCCCTTGCTCTTAAACTTGCTCCTCTCCAAAAGTTTAATCTGTATTCACTAATCGTTCTTAAGAATCGTGAAATGAGTGGAGGATTTTCTAAAAGAGCATTTTCTTTTCTCTTTAAGAACTCCGCTTCTTCTAATAAGTTCTGATCAAAAAGATTTAAATCTGCTGGAACCATTACTTTTTCATCTAGAATAAAACCATAAGTATTCTCAGAAGTTACTACTTGTACAAATAGTTGAGATCCAATTTTCTCAACAGTTAAATCTTCATAATTTAACCCACGCTCACGAGCCCTTTCTTCCAACCAATTTTCTACTCTTTGAACATTTGAAATTTTTCCAAACCATATTTTTAAAGTTGTCAGAATTCTCAGAAAAAATAAATCTATACGTTCTCTCAAACTTACATCCTTAAGCTTTTCTGCACACAGTGATCTTGATCGTGGGTCTACTAATTCAGGGGATTGTGCGGCACTTTCTAAAGGAGCTACAGCCTGATAACGCCCCATCACCGAAAGCATTCCAGGAGAGGTTTTGAAAAGATTCATTTGATTTGAAATGGAATTCAATTCATTTTCCATCACATTCTCTAAAGGACTTTTCTCACCCTTCATCATGGCTAAGTAAGGGGTTTTCATTTCCACATGCTCAACGCGAGGTTGAACAATCACATACGAAATGTCTCTTGCTTTAAGTTGTCTTGCAATACCTTTGGTGTGGAAACCTCCGGTTATTAAAACCGCAACTTGTTGTGATTTTGTGTCATGCGTTACAGCTTCTAATACACTTTTTGTTAAAGCCCCATCCCTCTTTAATGCAATGGTGTAGAATTTTTTAATCTCAGATGAAGAAGCATTAAGAAATGGTTGATCAAGGAAATTAGGTGTTTTTAAACTGTTTTTCGTAAAAATATTTTTCAGAGAACTTCCCAGAGATAAAAAAGAAAACGCATTTTCAGAATGTCTTAAAGAAATAAATTCACTTCGACTTAATTCCAAATAATAAAAAGATTTTAAGAATCGTAAAATTTCCCTATCTTTTAAAATTTCTTTTTCATCCTCTGTACGAGCAAGTGTTTGACTTAAGACTACAAAAACTTTTTTAAACTCTTGGGTCAAAACGTCCTGATTTATTTTTCGCAAAACATTGGACTGCTCCAAATAGATTTGAAAATTAGGAAAAGAAGATAGATCCATCTTCTTTTCTCTCATTCGTTTGGACAAGTCTAAAAAATAATCCACACTTGAGATTTTACCCAATTTAAAGGAAAGAGTTTTGGTGATGAATTGTTTTTTTTCTTCAGAAGAGGAAATTTGAAGAAGTTCACTTTGAACCTTTGCAATTTCATTTTGCAAAAGCTTCTCATTAATTTTATTTTGTTTAGAAAAAATATTTAAAAGGTGTTGAATATTTTTAAACTTTTGAAGAGAAATAGAAGCCTTTTTAGAGAAATTCTCTAACTGAGTCAAATAAGACTGAAGAGAAAGATGGCCAAGATCATAATCTTCTTGTACTTTTAAAAAATTGCTTAAACCTGGATTTAAAACCTTACTTTCAAGAAGCAAAAAGGCTTCTTCAAACCTTTTAGAAATCAAATCTGCCTGTTCCCTATTTTTTAAAACTTCTTGAAACCAATTTAAATCTTCAAAATAGAGATTTAGATTATCTGCTCCCACAATCTCTAATGGATTTTCTTCAGTCAAAGCAAAATACTCTGCCCCTGAAATTCTTCCCGTTTTTAAATAATAAAGGGCTAAATCTTTTTTTATTTCAGGATCTGGAAAATCTTTAAAGAAAGAAAAATCAAGAGGGCCACTGGCGCCTTCTACATAGATGGATTTTAATTGTTCTTTGAAATCTCTGGCGAAATCCTTCAAAAGATGGGCAATACTCAGTTGAGCCTCAGAATGGCAATGAATATCCTGAAGAAGAATGACGCTTAAAGGGGCTTTTCCGTTAAATCGGGAAACAACTTGTCCCCATTGAGGAGAAACGTGAAGTTTTGAAAAAGAGGAGTTTTCACTCTTATTTCCTTGAGAAGTCTCTGCCCAAATTCCCTGAATTGGACTCAAAACAAGGGAAAGGGTCAAAAAAACAGAGATGGTTCGATTTATTATATTCATAATTTATTGGTTTTGAATAGCTTACGGACAAAAATACATTTCTGCTTCTTTCTTCATCACAACATACCACATAAAAACCAAAAATCAAGGTCTCCCCCTTCGATTTCTTGTTTTTATTTTACAATAAAAGAGGTATTTTAGCAATAAACATGCCGAATCAAGAAAAGAAGCTGAAGAAATGGAGATAATAAGCTAAAAAGTGATCAATTTTTAGCGATGTGAGGGTAAAATTTCAACTACTCTAATTTCTCAAGATGATGTTTGACCATTTTGCCTTGAACCATGTAAATGACGTCTTCAGCAATATTAGTTGCATGATCACAAATGCGTTCTAAATGTCTGGCAATAAGAAGAAGCGGAACAGCCCTTGGAGCTGTACTGATGTCTTTACTCAAAAAATCATTCATGAGTTCATCCTGTACTAGATTTCGAAGTCGATCCGCTTCTGGGTCAGAAAAAATCACTTTTTTGGCTAATTCAACATCTCTTTTAACAAAGGCTTCTATTCCTTCTGTCACCATTCTTCCCGCAATCACAGCTAGTTTCGGAATATCAATTAAAGGTTTGAGCAAAGGAAGTCCAATCAATTGCAACACTCTTTGAGCAATATCTACGGCCAAATCCGCAATTCTTTCTAATTCGCCATCCAATTTCATAGCTGTGGTAATAAATCTTAAGTCTAACGCAACAGGCTGATGTAAAGCCAAAAGATCTAAACACCGTGTTTCTATTTTTAACTCTTGTTCATCAATGAATTGATCATCTTCAATGACTTTCAAAGCCATGGGTCGATCAAATTTTTCAAGCGCTTGAATAGACTGAACAATTGCTTTTTGGGCATATTCTGTCATCGCTACAATATCTTTTTCCAAATCCTTTAACTCATCATCAAAATGGCGTTGCATAAAGACCCCCAAAATAATCCTGTTTTAAAATTGTTATTTTTAAAAACTTTTTTCAGCGATTCTCATCCGAATCTTCCCGTAATATAATCTTCCGTTTGTTGATTCTTCGGATTTGTAAAAATATCCTGAGTCTTTCCAAACTCCAACAACTCTCCCAATAAAAAGAAACCTGTCGATTCTGAAACACGTGCGGCTTGCTGCATGTTATGAGTCACAACCACAATGGTGTAATCTTTTTTAAGTTCCAACATCAACTCTTCTATTTTTGCTGTGGAAATAGGATCTAAAGCCGAACAAGGTTCATCAAACAAAACAACTTCGGGTCGAACGGCTAAGGTCCTGGCGATACATAAACGCTGTTGCTGGCCTCCTGAAAGAGATAGCGCAGAATCCTTAAGACGATTTTTAACTTCATCCCATATGGCAGCTTTTCTTAAACTTTCTTCGACAATATCATCTAAATCATTTTTTGAATAAAATCCTCTGATTTTTAAACCAAATGTAATATTTTCATAAATACTTTTTGGAAACGGATTAGGTTTTTGAAATACCATTCCAATTTTATTTCGAATATCAATCACATCCAAATCTTTTGAATATAAATTCATGCTTTCATAAAAAACATTCCCTTCAAGTCGAAAACCTTTCACCAAATCATTCATTCGATTCAAACAGCGAATGAATGTGCTTTTCCCACAGCCCGAAGGGCCAATCAAAGCCGTCACCGACTTAGGCACAATATCAATCGAGATATTTTTCAAAGCCTGCTTAGGCCCATAATACGCATTTAAAGAACTAATTTTAAAAGCCTTGTTTTCCCTCACTTTACCACCTCACCTTTTTTTGATAATGATGTCTGAGCCAAATCGCTAAACCATTTAGTACAAATGTCAGGGTTAAAAGGACAAGAATTCCAGCGGCTGCATCTTGAAAGAAACCTTTTTGAGGCCTCGAAACCCAGTTAAAAATCTGAATAGGCAAAACCGTAAAAGGATCAAACAAACCTTTCAATTGAACAAAAGGAAATTTTGGAATAACGGGACTGGCTGGTAAAAAAGCAATATAGGTTAAAGCTCCTATCATGATGAGGGGAGCTGTCTCACCTACAGCCCTAGACATAGATAAGATCGTTCCCGTCATAATACCAGGAATCGCAGCAGGTAAAACTTGTCGGCGTACCGTTTGCCATTGTGTGGCTCCTAAGGCATATGCTGCCTCACGAATTGAAAATGGAACCGCTCTCAACGCCTCTCGTGTTGATAAAATAATCATGGGCAAAATCAAAAGGGCTAAAGTGGCAGCGCCTGCTAAAACACCCCTTCCCCAATCAAATACACGAACAAAAAGGCCCAATCCTAAAAGTCCGTAAATAATGGAAGGAACTCCTGCCAGATTATTAATATTAATTTCAATCAATTGGGTAAATTTATTTTTGCGCGCGTATTCTTCCAAATAAATCCCAGCCATCACGCCCAAAGGAAAAGCAATCAGTGCCGTCAAAATCATGACCCATAAGGTGCCAACCCATGCTGACAAAATCCCAGCCTGTTCAGGATGCCGAGATGGAAAACTTGTAAAAAAAGACAGATTGATACGTCCTGCTCCATCTCGAATAGTACTAAATAACAAAATACATAAAATGCCTAAACCAAAGAGAGTGGTCAAAAAACCGATTGCCTGAAACAAATGGTCAAACCATCGCCTCAAACTTTTCTTTCGTACATTCATTTTTTCAATCATAGACTTGCCTGAATTTCTTCCTCAACCAAAAGCTGACAATATTTAATAGAAATGTCACAACAAAAAGACTCATGCCTGCTGCAAAAATCGTCTTATATTCTAATGTCCCTGCAGGTGTATCCCCTAGACTCACTTGAACAATATAAGCCGTAACTGTTTCAATCGGAACCAAGGGATTCAGGGTACAACGAGACTGCTGCCCAGCCGCAACCGCAACGACCATGGTTTCTCCAATAGCACGAGAAATTCCCAGGACTAATGAAGCAGCAATTCCTGAGAATGCTGCAGGGACTACAACACGCACAGCCACTTGTAATCGCGTTGCTCCTAAAGCGTAAGCTCCTTCTCGAAGGCTCATGGGCACTGCATGCATGGCATCTTCACTTAAGGAAGTTACAATGGGAATAATCATGATTCCCATCACAATCCCAGGACCTAATGCATTAAAGCCAGCAAGATCCGGAATGAATTTTTGTAAGAAAGGTGTTACAAAAAGTAAAGCGAAATAGCCATAAACAACGGTAGGAACAGCCGCTAAAACTTCCAAAGATGGTTTTACAAATGCTTTTGTCTTTGCAGATGCATATTCACTTAAATAAATAGAACTGATAAGACCTATAGGCAAAGCAACCATCATGGCAATGGCACTGGTTAAAAAAGTTCCTGCAAAAAGAGGAAGAATTCCAAAATGTTTTTCAGCAAATAAAGGCGTCCATTGCCTATCGGTGAGAAAATCTATAATGGAAACTTGCTTAAAAAATTCCCATGTTTCAAAAAGTAAAACCCCTACAATTCCAGCTGTAATAAAAATGGAGAAGAGGGCGCTTGAAAAAAGCGCCCCCTCCACAACCTTTTCTTTAAAGCGTAAAGCAAGTCGACGCAAAATTATTCTTCTTTCTTCAAGAGGTCTTCAATCTTGACACCTGTTTGAACTCCCTGAAAAACCGAGCCTGTCTTTCGATTCTCAAATCTCTTGAGAGCTAATTGATAAGCTTCATCTGGAAGAGCAATATATCCAACTTCCTTAGAAAGACGTGCCCCATTTTTAAGATAAAACTCAACGAACTCTTTCACTTCTGGTTTATCTGCAGAAGTCTTGCTGATATAGATGAAGAGAGGTCTGGCCAAAGGTTGATAGACTCCACTCAAGACATTGTCATAAGTAGGCGTCTGAGGACCTTTACCATTCGCATCATTTTCATCATCCACTGGAACCAGTTTTAAGCGATCTGCATTCTGGGTGTAGTAAGCCACACCAAAAAAGCCCAATGCATATTGATCTGAAGCAATGCCTTGAACCAAAATATTGTCGTCTTCACTGGCTGTGAAATCTCCACGGCTAGCCTTCTTTTGTTTAACCACAGCTTCTGTGAAATATTCATAGGTGCCAGAATCAACACCAGGGCCAAAAAGGTGAATTTCTTTGTCAGGCCATTCTGGACGAATCTGATTCCAACGCATGATTTTTCCTTGGGCAGCAGGCTCCCAAAGTTTTTTGAGTTCATTAACCGTCATTTGATTAACCCATGTGTTCTTAGAATTGACCACAACAGCTAAACCATCATAGGCGATGGGAAGTTCGATAAAATCAATTCCTTTGCCTTTTGCTGTTTCAATTTCTTTTGCTTCAATAGGACGAGACGCATCACTGATATCTGTTTCACCTACGCAAAATCTCTTAAAACCTCCTCCTGTACCTGAAATACCTACCGTAACTTTTGTTTCATCTGCTGCTGTTTTTTGAAACTCTTCAGAAACTGCTTCTGTGATGGGATAAACAGTGGAAGAACCATCGACTTGAATCACCTTCTGGGCATAACTCATTTGACTGATCATGAGTGCTGCTACTAGGAACAACATCAACTTTTTCATCTTTCATCTCCTTATGTTTTCTTTTTTTCCTATAGATCTTAGGCCCCCTCTCCCGATATGACTCGGGAGAGGGATGAGGGGTTCTGGCAGTAGCCTAAGCTCTTTTTATTTCAAAAAACCTCAACATCCTCTTTCTTTATCGAGGTTTGTCACTACATCATTGAAAATATTCTTCAAATTCTTTTTCAGAAGAAATTTCTTCCGTATTCAGATTTTCCAACATTTGAACTCGATGAGAACGTAATTGATTCATCACAAAACTTCTCATGATTAAACTGGTCATTCTTCTCACAACAAAACTCCTTATTATTTTACTAATCCGACAAAATCGATTTGCGAACACCTCTTAAAGCAAATTCAACAGACTTTAAATTCTCATCCGCATGAACCTGATTTACAATTCCCTCTGTTTCTTCAATTTCTTTCAACACATCCTGGAGAACAACAATCTGAGAACGTAAATAGGCCGCAATTTCATCTCTTCTAGCGTACGAAATAGCAAATCTCATCTTTAATCCTCCTTTTACTCCCCGCATTGACTTACGAAAGATTCAAGCGATAACCCAATCCTTTGATGGTTTTAATAATCAATGGGTGCTTGGGATCCTTTTCTATCTTTTCTCTTAAATGTCGAATGTGAACAGCAATGTTTCCATACTCAACCAGATTATCTTCAGTCCAAACAGCGTCGAGTAGCTGATCATGCGTGATCAATTCTCCTGGTTTTTGAACCAGTGCTTTCAGAATCTGTTTTTCTTTTTGGGTCAAAGCGACGTTTCTATTGTTTTTACGAACGTGAAAATCTAAATTTTCAAGATCTATTTCTAAATCACCCATTGAATATTTTTTGATGGGTTCTGCTTTTGTTTCTCCTCTTGCCAAGACACGTTTGGCTCGAGCAACCAATTCCCTAGGACTAAAAGGCTTTGTCACATAATCATCGGCTCCTGCGTCAAAACCTTTGATTTTATCTTCGGTCTCAGACATTGCTGAAAGAATGATGATAGGAATCATCTTTGTTGATTCAGTTTCCTTTAAAATCTTACAAACCTCCCAACCATTCATTTCAGGTAACATCAAATCTAGAATGACAAGATTGGGTTTATCTTGTCGGCACAAATTAAGCGCCGAATGTCCATCCAAAGCTTGAATGACCTCAAAACCTGCCATTTTCATATGAAGGGAAACCAACCCCAACAAATCTTTTTCATCATCTACAATGAGAACTTTTCTTGTCATAACATTCACCACTTCCAAAAACCTTTTCTCAGTTTCTCCTTAAAAGATACCTTGAGCATATGGAGAAATCTTTAAATCCAAGTGAATTTTTTGTGACGAATGAAGAGGGTGTTAGTAGCTATCTTGTGCTAAAGAAGCATGCATCTTTGGGGAAGCATTTCGTATAAAAACGAACTGTAATCTACTAAATAAAGAGATAATTATTTTACGTATTTTGAAACATAATCTCTTACTCCATGCTCAATGTATCGCAATGAAGTAGAGGAATCATTAATCAGGTGTGAACTTTAGGAAAAGAAAAGATTAAGAGAAATTAATTTACTCGAGGAAGTGTAAAATGGAATGTAGAACCCTTGCCCAACTCTGAATCTACCCAAACTCGTCCATTATGAGCTTGAACAATATGTTTCACAATAGAAAGACCTAGCCCTGTTCCCCCCATTTCTCGAGAACGGGCTTTATCCACACGATAGAATCTTTCAAATACTCTCAAAAGATCTTTTTCGGGAATACCAATACCTGAATCTATAATATCCATCTGTACATAATGGTTGCTCTTTACAGCATCTACAACAATTTGTCCTCCCTCAGGCGTGTACTTCACCGCATTATCTAATAAATTCAAAATCACTTGTGAAATACGTGCTTCATCAGCCAATACTTTTGGAATATCAGAACTTAATTTTGAAGAAACGGTCAAATGTTTATTTTTAATTTGAGGATTTAAAATAGAAATGGTTTTTTGAACAACATTGGATAAATTGATGGGCAACAAAACCATTTTCATTTTACCAGATTCAATACGAGCCAAATCTAGAAGATCATCAATGAGCTCTGACAATCGTTCACTGTCTTGATGAATAATTTCTATAAATTTTTTAACATGTTCTTCATCGGCAATAGCCCCATCTAACAATGTTTCAGCATAACCACGAATACTTGCAACAGGAGTACGAAGTTCGTGAGAAACATTGGCTACAAAATCTTGCCGAATGCTTTCTAAATGACGAAGTTCCGTAATATCATGAAAAACCAACGTCACACCTTCCACTTGATGTTCTTTCAAAAGAGGGACTGCATTTACTTTCAAAAATTTCTCCTCAGGCAAAGTTAAAACAATTTCCTGCGTAATCAAGCCTTTAGAACCTTCTAGAATCTTATCTACCATTTCTTGAATTCCTTTATTTCGAATCACTTCAATCGGTCTTTTCCCTTCCAGAGAGCCATCTAACAAAAACATTTTTCTAAGAGAGGGGTTCATAAAAACAATTTCACCCAAACGATTGGTCAATAAAATCCCTTCAAACATACTGGACAACACTGTATCAAATTGAGCTTGGCTGGCTGTATCTTTCTGAATACGACTTTTGAGATGTCTTTCGGTATTACGCAAGGAAAAACTTAATTTTCGAAGACGACGACGGAGACGAAAAATTTCAACTACAAAAATAAGAATAACACACACAAGAACAATATAAAGATTCATGAATAATAACCCGCACAAAACTCCATCGACGCAGTTTGATCAAAAAGCCTGAGACATGTTTTGATAGTCCCCTTAAGGGGATGCAAGGCACATACAAGTGACTGCCGGAGCCCCGATGTTACATCGGGACGCACAAAGGAACGCAGTATGTAACAAAGCAGATTAGGCTTTTTCATCGAACTGCTATTCTTTCTCTTTAAAGCGATACCCCATCCCCCTAACCGTCTCAATCCAGTCCCCTGCTTTTCCTAACTTTTCTCGCAAGCGTTTGACATGCGTGTCAATCGTGCGCGTATCAATTTCAACATCAATATCCCAAACATCCGATAACAACCGTTCCCTGGTTTGTACACGGCCCTGACGTTCCATCAAAGTCAGAAGAAGTTTAAATTCTAATGGAGTTAATACAACTTCTTTTTTAGCGACCAAAACCTGATGCTTTGGCAAATTTACTTCTATATCTTTGATTCTCAAAATCTCTTGTTTCTGCTCTTGTGTCCCACGTCTTAAAATAGCCTTGGCACGAAGAATCAATTCGCGAGGACTAAAAGGTTTAACCACATAATCATCGGCTCCTAATTCAAGACCTACCACGCGATCTACTTCTTCTCCTTTGGCAGTGAGCATCAGAATAGGAATTTTTTTAAGTTTTTCATCCTGCTTTACGATACGACACACTTCTAACCCATCCATTTGAGGAAGCATAATATCCAAAATCATTAAATCTACAGGACTTTCCTTGGCTTTCTGAAGACCCTTTTCCCCAGATGAAGCCAAAAAACACTCAAAGCCTGCCTTTTCAAAGTTATATTGAATCAGCTCAGCAATATGAGCATCATCTTCAACGATTAAAATTCTAACTTTTGCCATTTTAGGCTCCCCAAGTCAGGCCAATTACATCTGACTTAATAAACTTTTTCTTTTAGCCTCATACTCATCTTGTTTAATCAAACCTTCTTTATGAAGCTGTTCTAATTGTTTCATTTTTTCTAAAATATTTGAAGAACCCTTAGGTTTTACTGATTCTTCACCCATTCCTGAAATAGAGCGTTTTGCGTCCATCATGGTCTGTTTAAAAACAATAGGACTCTTTAAGAAATGCATGGTATTCAACCCCACTTCACTGGCTGTCATCACAGTAATATGTCCATATCCGAGGATTCGACCCAAAATAGACTGAACCAATAAAACATCATTAATTTTTTCTAAAGAAGAATCCACTGCAGTTTTACTAAAAACCCCGCTGACATGCATGGCTCTTCTAGAAGTCACAACATATTCAGAAGTCATCCATTTTAGAAAAGAGAAAATAAAGTTAAGAATCATTTTCAATACATATACTCCTGCAATGGCAGGAAGAACCCACTCAGGCAAGCGAGCCAAAAGAGGAGTAATCGTTTGTCGCCAAGCATATAATTTACTGACCCAAATTTCAGGCACAAAAGATGGAATGTTAAAGTTTAAAATCTGAATAGCAATCCAAAGAACCAAACCCTGAAAAATAAGTCGTATCAACGCCCCTGCTAAAGCAATAGGATGTTGTCTCTGTTGAATTAGAATTTTTTCATCATTAGATAAAAGTTTGTCAATATAGCTCATTTTAACTCTCCTTAAATTTCTACATTTTTATTTTTAAGTTCTTCTTCCTGCTTCAGAAAAAACTCAAAAACATTATGATCAAAAGGTTTGTGTTTAGGATTAGCTTGAGTCCCTCTTATCTTTGACAGACAGTGATAACACACAGAGATATTAGGCAAAACTCGAAACAGAATAAAATCAACAATGGCGACCACTGCTAAACTCAGTCCATAAGTCCATGGGACAAAAATAGCTCCTACCAACACAATCAAACACCCCATTTCTTGAGGAAAATCTCTTTGTGTATAAAAATCTTGTTTTTGGCATAAGGGACATGTATCTAGAATCTTCTGCGTTCGAAAAGCATCCGAAATTGAAATCTGTTTTTCATGGAGACATTTCTTGCATTGAGTTTTGTGAGCTAACTCAACATGCCTAATCTTGTTTCGCTTGGAACAGATTTCCCCTTCTCCCAAATCCTGTTTACAATCATAAATTAAGTCCATATGAATTCCCATTGCTCACATATCTTGTTTTATCTTTTTAAAGAGAAATTCCTGAGATCTTCGTAAGAAAATCCGCCATAATCTCTCCCATTAAAACAGCTCCTGTTGTAAAATAAAGAATCCCTGTTGCTGATCGATTGGAATGAATTCTAGCACATCGATAAGCTGGAATAAGAAAAATCAAAGGAAGAATAATCCCCCACAAAACTCGAGTAAAAAAGAAAATGCCTCCTACTTGACCCAACAAAGAACCCCATCCATCTGATTTTTCTAGAAATAAAACGTACAGAACAAAACATGTTCGGGCTAAAGCCAATATAAAGAAAATACGAACAAATCGAATGAGATGATCGAATGAAAGTTGAGGACGAATCAAATACCAATGGCCTAATACCATCGAGACCACTGAAGCACCTAAAAAAAGAGCGCCCAATAAAAAATTTAAAAAACAATAAATCCAAGAAACTTTCAATCCTGTGATATCCTGATTTGCCAGAACAATAACACCCAAAAGAAAGGTTGTAATAATTAAAACATTCACACTTGATTTCAACTGTCGGATCATGAAAAATAGAAAGAAAAGCGCGACAACAAAAATAATAACAAGTGCATATTCTGAATTAAAAACATAATCACAGGAAAGAAACCCTAACAAACTTGATATAAAAGCCAAAGAAACAAGAAGTCGAGAGAAACTTTCTCCAACGGCTTTTACTGGGATAAAGGGCAAATAAGGAAGAATTCCAACAGCTAATTTAATAAAAAACTGTGTTAAGGCTATTTTTAACATATGCCACAGAGTCTAATGATTCGAATAGAAGGTTTAAAGGGAAAAATCAATCCATCATGCTCAATGTATTCTACATCAGATTCATCCAATGATTATGAAAAAATCTCCTCTACACTCACAGCATGAATCTTTAAACGCTTCTTTCAAAGAAGAAAATGGATGGCTTTTGCCTGAATATTTCAGCTTGCCAGAGAAAGAATGGGAAGCTGTTCGAACTTCTATCGGCATACTAGATTTTAATCATGTCGGCAAAATTCTGATTCAAGGGCGAGATCGTGCTTCATTCCTACATAACATGGTCTCAAATGATATTAAATCACTTTCGCCTGGGAGTTACCGCTATGCAACACTTTTGACTCCCAAAGGGAAAATGATTTCTGATTTATACATTTATGCTTTTGAAAATTATTTTCTCATCGCTTTAAATGAAAATCTCGTGCAAACCGTCATCGATAAACTTTCTGCTTTTGTCATTTCAGAAGATGTTCAAATTCAGAATGTCACTTCTTCTTATGGTTTTCTATCTATACAAGGACCTCAGTCAACGACTTTCATAAAGGCAAATGATTTAAACTCATTTAAAGCCCAAGCTTTCCTTCACGATCGCTTCAGTGAAGACGGTTATGATATATGGGTACCCATCGAAAATATCATCCCGTTATGGAAGCATCTGAATGTAGGGGAAAAAATCACTCCCATTGGTATGCCCACCTATCAAATCTTAAGAATAGAGGCAGGAATTCCTGTTTTCGGGGTTGATATGAATGAAAACACCATCCCCAATGAAGCTAATCTAGAAAAGGCCATCAGTTGGACTAAAGGCTGTTACCCGGGTCAAGAAATCGTCGCACGAATCAAATATCTAGGCAATGTTAGAAAGATTTTAAGTGGACTTATTTTTGAAGGAGAAAAAATTCCTAAACCACAAAGTAAAGTTTTTAGAGATAACAAAGAAATTGGGAATATCACAAGCTCTGTCTATTCACTGGCCCTCAAAAAACCTATCGCCTTGGGTATCATAAAAAAAACACCTACAGATGATGGAACTCAAATTGAAATTGAAGATGAGACTCAAAGGCAAGCTGGGGAAATCGTGGCTCTTCCATTTAAGAAATAACAGCAGATGGACCTTTTTCAAAGGTTTTAAATTATATTTTCTTTGCCATTCGTTCACAAATCCTTTCCAAAGCAGGCGAATGGTCTTTTGAATCAATTTGAATTTCAAGAAGTGAAAAAGTTTTCTTGTTGGCTAAAGCTTTTTTAAAAGCGTTCAAAAATTCTTTTTCTGTTTTGATATTAAAAGCCTCACCCCCACCAAAAATTTCAGGCAGTCGATGATATTGCCAATTGGGAATATCATTATAAGGAAAATCTGCATTTTCAAGAATGCGTTCTGTTCCATAACCCTGATTATTAAAAAGAATCACAATGGGATTGAGCTTCATTTTCAAAATAGTTGAAAGCTCCATCCCTGTCATCTGAAAAGCCCCATCTCCCACAATCACAATAGGTCTTAATTTTGGATTTGCCAGTTGGGCTCCCAAAGCAGCCGGAACAGAAAACCCCATGGACGTATAATAAGCTGGGCTAAAAAATTCTGTTCTTTTATGCATTTTTAAATCTAATGCCCCAAACAAAGCATCCCCAATATCAGCAATCACCACCATATTTTCATCTAAAAGAGTATTCAAACATTCAAAAAACCGACGCAAACGAATGGGATTATTTTCGTTTATTTTAAACTCTGCTTCTTTGAGATTTTTCTCTGGCACAATGATTTTTCTTGCTTGAATAGGAGAAGCCACAAGTCCTTTCACAAAATCTTTGAATATGACTTCTTCAAAACGATGATGACGAATCATAATTTTTTCTGAGGTTGCATAAATAGACCGTGCTTGGTCCAAATTAGCTGTAAAAATACCCAGATTAATGTCTGTCATAAAAGTCCCGAGCATGATCAGACAATCCGAATCCTCCACTTTTTTTCGTACATCCTCTCGTCCAATCGCTCCTTCATACACCCCTAAATAAAGAGGATGAACTTCACTCACCACAGATTTTCCAAGCGCCGTTGCAGCTACTGGAATTTTAAATTTTTCAACCAATTCCATCAATGCATCTTGTAACCCAAAACGATGTACTTCCACATCCGCTAAAATCACAGGATGCTTGCTATGATTAATCATCGCAATCGCTTCATCTAAAACTTCTCGCAAAACAGCAGGATTGCTTTTTTCCTGTACTGGCTTATAAACATGATGTTCTGGACCTACCACATCGGTCATATCTCTAGGAATCTCAATATAGACAGGTCGTTTGTAACGAAGCGCCGTATCTAAAACACGGTCTATCTCTTGAAAAGCAATCAAAGGATCACTCAAAACAGTACTGGCCACTGTAAATTGATCAAAAATATCTTTTTGAGTTGTGAAATCTCGAATACGATGATGCAAAAGGGGGTTTTTTTCTCTCTCTTTCATGCCGGGGGAACCACTGATCACAACCACAGGAGATTTTTCAGCATAAGCGCCTGCCACTGGATTTGCAACATTCAAGCCTCCTACGCAATAAGTCACACACACCACACCCAATCCATTCATACGGGCATAAGCATCCGCTGCAAATCCGGCAGACTCTTCACGCGTGGTGATTACAGGAAGAATTTTGCTATTCAGAGTAAGATTATAAAAACGCAGGATATAATCACCCGGAATTCCAAAGATATGACGAATTCCAAGTGCATAAAGACGATTCAGAAGGTATTGGCCAATGGAAATTTTGTTTTCCATAGATTTGTATGTAATGATTGTATCAAAAAATTTCTATAAATAGTGTTCTTTTGAAGGTGCGGGTGACACTCGGCGGGGCGCCCCGCCGAGCGCAACTTTTAGTGAGCACGGTGGTAGCCCCGATGTGACATCGGGGGACCCGCTACTTTATCAAAGTATTCTCTTTTCTGCATAACATCCAATAGACAAACCCTCCTATGTGCGATAAAATACGCGCAATTTTTATACCTTTGGTTAAACTAAGTTTTCAAAAGAGATTCTCATGTTAGAGACAATTCTT
>JAYRIK010000048.1:0-4079 GCA_041906865.1 Candidatus Auribacterota bacterium | reverse complement strand
GTATCCATGCTTTTAAGTCTTATTTTAAAGGAAGCCGGATTTGTAATCGAGATTGCACGTACGGCAGGACAAGCCAAATCACTTTTAACGCAACAACATTTTGATGTTATGACCTTGGATCTTGCCTTGCCAGATCAAGACGGGATTTCTTTGGTTCGAGATCTGCGAAAAATAGAAGCAACTCAAGAACTTCCCATCGTCGTAGTTTCAGCCAAAGCCCATCAAGTTTTTAGAGAAACACGCCATGACATGCTGGGTATTGTAGAATGGATTGAAAAACCCATACATCCAGATCATTTCGTCGCTTCAGTACGACAAGCTGCAATGACGAAAAAATCGTAAAATGAAACAATAGAGATGAGAGGTTATTATGAAAAACAAAATGGGATTGAAGTTTTTATTAGGACTTTTTGTTTTGATGGTTCTATTTTCTTTCCTTAAGAATACAATTACAAAATCTATTCTTCTTCACGGAGTGAAAGCATTGAGTGGACTAGAAGCTCGCTTAAAGAGTATTGATGTAGGCCTTATTAAGACCTCTATTCAGATGAAGGAATTTCAATTATTAAATCCCACTGGTTTTAAAGATCAAACGATGATTGATTTGCCTGAACTTTATATCAATTACGATTTTGTAGCCTTTCTGTCAGGGAAAGTACATTTGGAAGAATTAAGACTTCATTTAAAAGAGTTAACCGTAATTAAAAATGAAAAAGGGGAGTTAAACATTGATTCTTTAAATGTTATTCAGAATCAAAAAGGAAATAGAGTTCTTTCAAAGAAAGAAAAAGAACTTATTTGGCAAATTGATTTTTTGAAGCTTAAGATTGAAAAAGTTCTTTATAAAGATTATTCAAATAGTTCCGAGCCTAAATTCCAAGAGTTTAATGTCAACATCGAAGAACAATACCAAAATATTACAAACCCTCAAGCTGTGGTAAGTCTTATTTTAATGAAGGCCTTAACCAAAACAACCCTTGTTAATCTAATCGGTTTGGATTTGGAGCTTTTAAAAAAAGATCCTGTAGGTTTAGTTCAGAAAATGACTCAAGATAAGCTTGAAATGATTAAAGATTTTTTGCCTTCACAGGAATCCAAGTAATCTATGCTCAAAAAACTTGTGTATTTTCTCAAACATGAAATTTGGCGTATTCGTATTCAGAAGCTTCCACGACATAAATATTTTCCTTTGAGGCTGCTTCGAGTTTTTCTCTTAGCCTTGAGAGGTTTTGCTGAAAACAAATGTCAGCTCTGGGCTTCCGCATTAACCTTTTATACACTTTTTTCAATTGTTCCTATTGTGGCCATGGCTTTTGGTATTGCCAAGGGATTTGGCTTAGAGAAAAACCTTGAAGTATTAATTGCTGAAAAGTTGCATGGACAAGAAGAAGTCATTCAATGGATTATCAAATTTTCAAAATCATTTTTGGTCAATGCTAAAGGAGGACTGATCGCTGGCATTGGTGTGGCGGTTCTTTTTTGGACTTCCATTAAAGTGCTTGGGAATATTGAAGATGCTTTTAATGAGATCTGGGGAATTAAAAAAGCGAGAAGCTGGGTTAGAAAAGTAAGTGATTATCTTTCTGTGATCATTGTTTGTCCTATTCTCCTTATTGTTTCAAGCAGTTTGACTATTTTTATTACGCATCAAATTACTCTTATTACAGGAAAAATCTCATTTTTAGGAGGATTTAACTCTCTTGTTTCCCCTATTTTTAGTCTTTTGCCTTATGGGATGGTGTGGGTTGTTTTTACCTTCTTTTATAAATTTATTCCAAATACGAAAGTAAGTTTTAAGAGTGGAGCATTAGCTGGAATCATTGCAGGGACTTTGTATCAATTGGTTCAATGGGTCTATATTTATTTTCAAATAGGGGTGACCAATTACAATGCTGTTTATGGAAGTTTTGCTGCGCTGCCTTTGTTTTTAGTTTGGTTGCAAGTAAGTTGGCTTGTGGTGCTCTTTGGGGCAGAAATTTCATTTGCAGTGGATAATGAACATACTTATGAATTTGAAAGAGACTGTTTGGATGCAAGTATCTATTTTAAAAGACTTTTAGCTTTGCGTATTACAGAATTGAGCGTGAAAAACTTTGTCCGAGCAGAAAAACCTTGGAGTGCCGTGGAATTGTCTCATCAACTTGAAGCCCCTATTCGTTTGATTCGTGAAATGTTACGTGAACTTGTGAATGCAAAAGTATTGGTAGAGATTAGATCAACCCCTGAATCAATAGAATTTTATCAACCGGCTCAAGATGTTCAGAATCTTACCATAGGTCGAGTGATAGATTTGCTAGACCATTCTGGTTATGACAATGTCTGTATGGTGAAAGAAGAGGAATTAAAAAAAATCTCAGAACAATTAATCTTGATTAAGCGGTGTGTTGAGAATTCAAAAGAAAATATTCTCCTTAGAGATCTCTAAAATTTTTATTTGCCCCAGTAAACTCTGATTTTCCCTTGGACTCTATAAAATTGTGGCCTATAATGTCTCCTCGTGAAAGTGGGAGGGGATTTATGGAAAATTTAGACTCTGTTTTTTCGATTCGTAAAAATCATTGGGAATATCGATTCTTTCATCTTCTTTTAGTAAGCATTTTAACAATCACTTATTTTTTCTCATTTAAATGGAATTTGATTTACGCGGTTCCGATGGTTGTTCTTTTTGCTTATGCTGTTTCGACTCCTACCATTCTCTTTTTAAGCTTTATCTATTATCTTCGAACACGACCCCTTCTTTTAGCTGCTAGAGAAGATATATTAACGAATGGGCTTTCCGAAAATCTCAAAGTTGCTTTTTTTCGTCCCGTGTTTGCCAAGACAACAGGGGAAATGGATACATTACTGAATAGCATGAAGCAAGACATGATTAACAATCAGGAATTAGGGAAAAATCTAAAATATATTGTGATTGATAACACACGTGATGAGGCTGTAAAAACTTATACGCAACAAGCGATTGTTGCTCTTCAGCAAGAATTTGGACAAGATGGGGTGTTTTATTTTCATAGAAATGTAAAATGTGATTTCTTTAAGAAATTGGGTATTTACATGGATACGCTTTTGCTTCTTTATGAGGGGAAGGCTCGTCCCAGTGTTTATACTCAAGCCAAATGGGATGCTTGGACAAAAGGGACACGTGCGATTAATGAACCTCTTTTTGATGTTATTTTGGGAGATATGAGTGGGCTGGGTTTACAAGGAAGTAAGGAAGATATTCTTGTAGGGAAAGATGTCCTTGTTGATCCTCAAGGAAGAGTTGAACTTGCTTTTGTTTCAGATGCCGATAATATTTGGCCAAAAGGCGAGGTAAAGAAACTTATTGCAAAAATGTTACATCCTGAGAATCGAAATATTTCTATTTATCAGCCGACGATTCGTGTTTCCAACCCCAATGAAAATCCTTTTATCAAATGGACAGTTTTAAATCGTGAATTTGTGATTCGGCTTCAAGCGGTGGTAAGATGGCGTCTTTTTCATTATTCTCCTTTTTATGGTAAAGGGGCGATGAAGTTAGATAATTATATTCGAGAAATTATTCATGCAGAAAAGCTTCATCCGGGTAAAGCAGCAAGTCATGATTTTCAGGAATCACTTTGGACACCAACAGTTTTAGTTGAAGATGTTTATATTGATGAAAAAACATTTTCAAATAAGATTGCTGAACTTAAACGTGATGCTCAATGGCGCTGGGGCGATTTGGAAACAGTTCGACAATACTTCTGGAAACCTTTTGAAATTGGACGTAAAACACATCTTTATATCCTTTTAAGAGGTATTCTGGGAGATTTAGTTTTGGCTTTATGGTTATTAGGGATGGCAATAGGATTGATGCTGCCAAGTCTGGTGAAGTTTCAAAGTACGGTTCTTTTTTTTCTCACTTTCTTTTCAATTCTCTCTTTTCTTTATCTGATTCCTCGTTTTATTTTTCAATTTGTCGATGAGAGTTTGGAAAATAGATATGGTGTTCTGCCTCGTATTTTTAAGAATCGTAATCCTTTTAAAATGATTGTGGACGGTCTTTTTGAGACGGCTATTACGGTGCTCGTTCATTCTTTAGATCTTTTATATAAGCCCCG
>JAYRIK010000047.1:0-5013 GCA_041906865.1 Candidatus Auribacterota bacterium | reverse complement strand
TTCTGTGAAGAAGGGGCCTCCAAAGGTGGTTTTGCTGGATATGGAAGTCTCTTGTGTGTCTTGGGATGCAATGATGTTTCTATCTCCTTGATCTGGCAGATAGTAGTTAAATCTTGCATCGATCCAGTCTGTTAATAGTTCTAGACCTAGTCCTAGTTGATCATATCTAAAGTTATGAGTAGATTCTCTTGTGTCATAGAAGGCATTGGCACCCACAATGAGATGTTCATCTAAGATGAGTCTTCTTAAGCCTAAGCCTACATTTTGTTCATTGGCAGAGTTTTCAGCCAGTGAGGCTTTGGGATTGACATATAAGAAGCTGTTCTCAGATCCTATAGCAGGCACGAGTACATCCAAGAAGCCATCATTGTCATCTACGCTGGCTCTGCCTCCTAATGTTATGGCTGCGGAGGGAAGAGTAGATTGGACTTCTTGAGCTTGAGCGTTTATGGTTTCAAGGCTTTCTGTGCTTTCAGAGGGTAGAGGCATTGCATTCTTCACAGGTGTTAAGCCTAGTTCTTTTGCTGCTAGGGCTAGATCGTTTGGGAGGATCAGTTGCGTGATGAAGAAGAGGGTAAGAGAAATTTGATGGAACTTAACGATGAGTTTAAAGATCCTTCTTCTCACTATTCCCCCTGAATATTCGAGAAGACTTCAAAGCAAGGATTCGGAAAGCAAAACACTCCTAAATTATAGAGCGTGTAGAGAGAGATTGTCAACAGGGGAAGATTCTTAAGATTCAGATTGTTAAAAGGCCCTATATTTCATTAAAATAACGGTTGATGAGAATATACTTTATTTATTTCTTTCTAGCTAGTTTCGTAGTTACGATTATTACCCTTTATAATCGCATGGTTTCTTTAAGAAAACGGGCTCAGGGTGCGTGGGCTGATGTGGATGTGCAATTAAAGCGGCGACATGATTTAACTCCATCGCTTGTGATGTGTGTTGAAGGCTATATGTCTCATGAAAGAAAAACACTCTTAGAAGTGACTACAGCTCGATCCAGAATTCAAGAACAGGGAACTTTAGCCGAGCGTTCTGTAACTGAAACTCAGTTAGGTCAAAATCTTAAATCTTTAATTTTACTAGCCGAGAATTACCCCGATTTGAAAGCGAATACAACTTTCTTGTCTCTTCAAGAGAAATTGACTGAAACAGAGAATATGCTTCAAAAGGCCAGGCGTTATTACAATGCGGTTATTCGAGATTACAATACATTGATTGGTCAATTCCCTCATTTGATCATCGCTAAGGCTTTTAATTTTTTACCTTTAGATTTTTTCCAGTTGGAAAATAGAGATGAGGCAGAAGTTTCGAAGGTGTCTTTAGATTAAAAAGGGGGTCCCATTGAAAAAATCATCTAAAATTGTTTTAGGTTTTTGCTTTCTTGTAGTTCTATTTTCTCCCAACCATCTTTTTGCTTGGGCGATTGATTCTTTCACTGTAGAAGCATGGATTTCCTCGGATAGAACCGTGACAGTGAAAGAAAGAATTATTGCTGATTTTACACCAGATGCTCATCACGGCATTTATCGCTATATTCCATTATCCTATGTTGATCGATCAGGACAAAATTTCCGCTTGCGAGTTCATGTAAATGAATTAAAAAGCTCTCAAAAGGGAGATCAGTTTTGGAAATCAGGGACAGGAGGGAAACTCTTTATTAAAATTGGTAATCCAAATTTCGAGTATCAAGGTTTGGTAGGTTATACGCTTGAATATACTTTGAAAAATGCAATGACAACTTTTCCATCGCATGACGAGTTTTATTGGAATGTGACGGGGAATGAATGGATTGTTCCGATTCGAAAAGCAAAATTTATTGTTCATTTACCTTCAGAGTGCAAAGACAAAACAATTTCCTATGCTGCTTTTATTGGGGTCATGGGAAGTCGTGATAATACCAGCATTCAGGTGGATAGGCATGGGCAGGAGATTGTTTATGAAGTCATGAGACCTCTTCAAACTTATGAGGGTCTCACTGCTGTTTTAGGAATTCCAATAGGAGTTCTGAAATCTTTTTCTTTGTTCCAAAAAATAAAATGGTTTGCTCAGGATAATTGGCCTTATGGTTTTCCAGTTTTAATTTTTATTTTTCTCTTTCTGGTATGGTATTTTCGCGGTAAAGACCCAAAAGGGAAAGGAACCATTGCTGTCAGTTATGAATCTCCTGATAATTTGACACCAGGTGAAGTGGGAACTTTGATCGATGAAAAAGTGGATATGCGCGACATTACTGCTACTTTGGTGGATCTTGCGGTGAAAGGGTATCTTAAAATTGAAGAGGAAGAAGATAAAGATTTTATTTTTAGAAGCACTGTTCCAAAAATTGCAGTTACGCTTAAAGCTCATGAAAAATTTATTTTGGATCATCTTTTCCTGTATGGAAATTATTGTAGGCTTTCATCATTAAAATACACATTTGCGACAAATTATTTGGCACCTATTCGCCAGAGAATTTATGATGGATTAATCGAGAAAGGCTATTTTCAATGTTCTCCAGATACGATACGAAAAGTATTTCGTTTTTGGGGTGTCTTTTTTATGGTGGTAGGTGGAATTTTAGCGATCGTTTTTTTAGGCATGCCTCAACTTTGGTGGATAGCAACTCCCATTCCTTTGGGAGTTAGCGGTATTTCAAGTGGACTGCTGTTCTTTATTTTTGCTCCTTTAATGCCTAAAAAAACAAAAAAGGGAGTCGAAGTTTATGAACAAATCAAAGGACTAGAAGAATATATTGCAAGAGCAGAAGCCGAAACGCTTCAAAAAACAGATCCAAAATTACTTTTTGAAACATTGTTACCTTTTGCGATTTGTTTTGGTTTGACAAAATCATGGGTTAAGACGTTTTCCTCACTTTTTCAAGAGCCTCCTGAGTGGTATACCTCATCTTCATATTCGAGCTGGAATATGAATTATTTTTCTAGAAGTCTTTATCAGATGGAGTGTTCTTCTGGACAAACTTTTACTGCAGTTCCACGTACTTCAGGAGGAAGTGGCTTTAGCAGTGGAGGCAGCTCTGGAGGAGGGTTTGGTGGAGGTGGAGGAGGAGCATGGTAAAAGAAGAGTCCAGGGTCTATAGTGGATAGATATAATAGACTAAATAAGAAACTTTCCACATTGAACAATAAAATATTCAGCGACTCCAAGCATTAACCAACCAAAGGTTTTTTTGATTCTTTCCATCCACACTCCTGGTTTAGGAACGGAAGCTGCAAAAGATGTGAAAGTCCCTAAGAGGATGAGTAAAGTTCCCATGCCATAAGCAAATACAAAAAGGGAGAGGATTCCTGTTGTGACACTTTGGCCTTTGGCAACAAATGTCAAAATCACGCCTAAGACAGGCGCTGTACATGGGGCTGCGACAAGGCCTGCTGTCAAACCTATTAAAAATGCCCCCAAATGCCCTTGAAGTTTTCCTTTTCCCGCAGAGCCTCCTAAAAATTTTGGAGTAGGAATGTTAAAAACTCCCAGCATGCTTAAACCAAAAAGAAGGATGATATTGCCCGTGATGAGGTTGGCCCAAGGACTTGTGCTAATATCTCCGAAAAATCCTCCGCTGAGTGCAGCAAATGCTCCCAACGCAGAATAAGTCACTGAAATTCCTAGAACATGGGTCAAACAAAGAAAAAAACCTTTCCATTTAGATTCTGTTCCTCGAGCACCAATATAACTCACAGTAATAGGGATGAGGGGATAAACACAGGGAGTAAAACTTGTTAAAACCCCGCCAAGATATGCAGCTAATAAAGCCAGAATAGGAGAGTGTTGTAAGTATTCACCAAAATGATTGAGAAATTCATGCATGGGAAAACTCCTTTTTGTTTTAAGTCACAAGTCTTGGCGCTCTTTACAAACTTACGATTGTTTCTTAGGAATTACCAGCTTTTGCCCCACTCGGATACTGCTAGGATTTGTAATATTGTTGGCTTGGGCTAATGCTTGAGGACTGACGCCTAAACGAGCTGCGATTTTTGAAAGGCTTTCTCCGGGTTGAACAACATAAAAATCTCCATCTGCAGAATGGACTGGAGTAGAAGAACTGACTGTTCTGGATGAACGGTGAATTTCTTGCCAGAGTCGATTATTTTCTTTGGAGACTTCTTCTAAAATAATATTTAATTTTTTCTCTGTGGTGACTTGGTCTGAATTTCTTTGAGTTTGCAAAGCTTTACTCTGGTCTTGGAAGGTTTTTTGAACATAGGCTTGTAATTGTTGTTGCTCAGTTTGGATTTTTAAAATTTTTTGATCTAAAGAACTGATTTGTCCTTGTAGGGTTTCCAGCTTTTTCTCAAAAGCATTGAGATTACTGTTGGTTCCTTCTTTGAAGGCTTTATTTTGCTGTGAAGTTTCTTCTAAATCCATTTGCAGTTGACTAAAATTTCTTTTGAGATTCACCATCTCTTCACTTAAATTCCCTTGTACTTGAGTGATATCATCTTTGGTCGCCATGTCATTCATAGCACAACCACAGACGAGAAAACTAGAAAGAAAGAGGAAGGCGTATTTTAACTTCATGGGAGTACCTTTTAGGGCTTTTTTACAGTCTAAAGAGAGTTAAGGGCTACAGGCTAAGAGTTAAGTGTAAAAAAATACTTTTACTTAAACCTTAACTCTTAGCCCTATTTTTATTAATTACTGAGCAGAAACTAAGAAATGAGCTCTTCTGTTTTTGCTCCAAGCTTCTTCATTATGAGAAGGATCTAAAGGTTTTTCTTCTCCATAACTTACGGTGTGAAGACGATCTGTGCTGATTCCTAGTCCTGTCAAATATCTGCGAACTGAAAGGGCCCTTTGTTCTCCAAGTGCAAGATTGTATTCATTGGAACCTCTCTCATCGCAATGGCCTTCAATCATCAACTGAACGTTAGAATGGCTGCTTAACCACTTTGCAATTTTTCCCAACGTAGGACGTCCATCGGCTCTTAGCTCAGATTTATCATAATCAAAATGAACATCTGCAAAAGTAAGGGGATCATTGGGCTCAACAAAGTTTCCCATGTCAGGTTG
>JAYRIK010000046.1:0-4619 GCA_041906865.1 Candidatus Auribacterota bacterium | reverse complement strand
CTGCATTAACTTGATCATTTCTTGTATTTCTTTAATGTTCATGTCCTATCCTTTTTGCTAATACTCACAGGGCTGTTTGCTATTTGTTTTATAGCTCTACAGGACTTTCGACCAGCCCTGTAGTACTACAAGTCCGTAAGGTGTTTTATAAAGCAGGACTTGTTAGGAAATTTGAATCATGATATCAATCATTTAAACCGATGTCCAAAAATTTATGGTGTGCTTTTATTCAATGGACTTGACTCAAGCTCAAACTCAATTGTAAAAGGCTCTTTCTTATCCAAATCCCATTCCAAAACTTTTTTCTCAGCATCCATTTTGTCTGCATTATTTTTTAGAACGTTTAATGAATATTGAATGTATAATTTTGTTTTGCTCATGGCTGTTTGTGTCAGCATAATTGAAACATTCAGGCGTTTTTCATCCCTTGAAATAGAAAATTTTCGAGATTCTTCAATCAATGGATTCAAAGCACAGGCGATATTTGTAAAAGTACCTTCTAAGCGTGCATTACAGTTTTTATCAGTTTTGTTTTGAATTTGAAGTTGAACATCTTTAAGTCTCCACTCTTTTTCTAACTCTAAAACCATCTCCTGAGCATCTTTTTCGTAAAGGGCTTTCATTTCTTTGAGTTGCTCATCTTCTTTTTCTTCCGTAGAGTGAATGTTTTGAAACTCAAAAGACATTTTCCCAGACAAATCCGGTTGAAGTGTAATGAAAATTGTTTGAGATTCATAATCCAAACAACCACTTAAAAATGGAAGTAAAAGAAATAATAAAAGTGAGAATTTTAGATAATAAGCTCTCATACCCATCTTTCGTTTTAGGTTAGAAAGTCATGCTTCTTTAAAAAAGATTTTGTAATTTTTGATTTCTTCTTGATGTCTGCTGATACTGCGTATCGCGCTAAAAGATCTACTTCCAAATTTAAAAATTCTCCTTCTTTCTTTAGCCCAAGATTAGTGTTTTTTAGAGTAAAAGGAATGAGATGAATTTTGAATGTGTTGCCATCTACTTCTCCAACGGTCAAACTGACACCATTGACTGAAATGGATCCTTTGGTTGCAATGAAGGAAGAAAGGTTAAGAGGAAATTTCACTTCCCAAGTCTGTTCCCGTTTTCCTCTTTTTATTTTAGAGATTTCTCCTATCCCATCAATATGGCCTGTCACAAAATGTCCTCCCACTCTTCCTTTCCATTGAAGAGATCTTTCAATATTTAAAATGTCACCAGGACAATTGGTTTTAAGGGTTGTTCGGGAAAAAGTTTCTTCTAAAATATCAAAGGAAATTTTGGAAGAAGTTAGTTTTGTAATGGTTAAACAAATGCCATTCACACAAAGACTATCTGAGATTTTAATACTTTTGAGAATTTTACTTCTTTGAATCTCAAGAGAATGCTTTTGATGAGAAGCTTCTATTTTAAGAATTTTTGCTGTATTTTCAATAATTCCAGAGAACATTAAAATCTCCCTTCCATCCAAATCTCTTTCCCTATGACTTCCATTTCAAAATTTTTAAGAGATATTGCTTTTTTTAAATCTTTTATACCGTCGCCCTCAAAAAAAGTGGGTGCATTTCTTCCTCCAATCAAAATAGGAGCATAAAAAAGAAATAAGCGATCTGCTAATTTTTCTTGCAAGACTGAAGCAGTTAACTCTCCCCCGCCTTCAACTAATAGAGAAGAAATTCCCATTTTTCCTATTTTCTTGAAGAGAGTTTTTAAATCGACTCGACCTTTACGTTCAGGTAAAACAAGAACAGATGCTCCTGCTTTTTCTAAAGCATGAATTTTAGAATGAGACGCTTTTAAAGTGGTAGCAATAATGGTTCGAGAAGCATGCTTTTGAAGAAGTTTTGAAGAAAGAGGGGTTCGTGCAGAACTATCGACAATGATTTTGAACGGATCAAATCCACTCTTCTCATGTGTTGTCAATTCAGGATTATCTTTAAGAACGGTATGGGTACCCACCATAATGGCATCTACTTCTTTTCTGATAGAATATCCTTTTTTGCGAGCAGCAGGGCTTGTAATCCATTTTGATTGGCCTGTTTTGGTAGCAATCTTCGCATCTAAAGACGCAGCAGCTTTAACTGTACAAAAAGGCAAGTTGTGTAAAATCCATTTTGAAAAGGATTCGATCAATATTTTTGCTTCTTCTTCACAAATTCCTACTTCTACAAAAATCCCATTTTTCTTGAGCAGTTTAATGCCTTTACCTTGATGGATGGGGTTAGGGTCTTGAGTTGCAACAACAACGTGCTTGATGCCGGATTTTAAAATGGCGTTAACACACGGAGGGGTTTTCCCATAAGTCGAACAGGGCTCTAAAGTGACGTAAAGCACCGCATTTTTAGGAAGATTTTTTATTTTTTTTAAAGCAATAATTTCAGCGTGAGGACCACCAAACTTTGTATGATAACCACTGGCGATTATTTTTCCATCTTTAACAATCACTGCACCAACAGGAGGATTGGGACTTGTAAAACCAATCCCTTTTCGTGCTAGACGAAGTGCGGTTTGCATGAAGTGAATGTGTCGGGAAACATTCATAACGCAGTTTGAACCAACCGATCATGCGCTTGACGTAAAGGCTCTAGATAATGATAAGGCATTTTGACGGATCCGATTAAAATTTTATCTTTGCCATGGCCATGACAGTCAGATCCACCTGTAATCAGTAAATTATATTGATTAGCAAGCTCGATATATTTTTTGCTAACTTTTGCGGGCTGTTCAGAATGATAGGCTTCAATTCCCATTAATCCTTCCTGAATAAGTTTTGGAATTAAATCATCATTATAAAGAAACGCCGGATGTGCAAGAACTGGAACACCCCCTACAGATTTTAAAAGATCAATGGCTTCTTTTGTTGTTAACTTTTCTTTTGGACTACAGGCGGGTTTCCCGTCAGCAAGGTATTGTCTAAAAGCTTCTTTGATATTAGGAACAATTTTCTTTTTAACTAAAACTTGTGCAACATGAGGTCTTCCTGCTGCAGCGTCTTTTGCTTCTTTGAAAACTTCCTCAGGAGTAATGTCGACACCTAATTCACGTAATTTTTCAACAATATGATAAATTCTCTTTTTTCGAACCTCTCTCAAATTCTCGAGTGTCTTTCGAAAAGTTGGATCCGCATCATCTAAAAAATATCCTAAAATGTGAATTTCGGTTTTATCTTCATAAGCACTGAGTTCAATTCCAGCAATAATTTCAATTCCTTCCTTTTCTCCAGCAACCCGAGCTTCAGCTAATGCTTCTACAGAATCATGATCTGTAATTGCAATGATACTGAGTCCTACAGATTTTGCGCGTTGAACAACCTCTGTGGCTGTAAAAGTCCCATCCGATGCAAGTGTATGAAGATGTAAATCAAATAACTTTTCTTGATTCATTAATTTCTCTCTCCCTTTGAAAAATCTTTTCGAATTTGGTCTAGAATGCCATTCACGAATTTCCCGGATTCAGGACTGCTGTATTTTTTTGCAATGTCCACAGCTTCGTTAATGGTTACAGCAAATGGAATGTGTTCATGAGTTTTATTATCTTTAGGAAAGAAAATCATTTCAAAAACTCCCATTCGTAATACGATGTGATCAATGGCTGTCAGTCGTTCAATTTTCCAATTTTTAAGAATGGGTTGAATCATTTGATCAATCTCATCTTTTTTCTGAAAAGTGCCGATAACAAGAAGCCCTGAAAAAGCTTGAGTGTCTGAATCTGCTTTTTCATCTTTCCAAAAGGAATCCAAAGCTTGAGTAATATCTCCAGGATTAACATCCAGTTGATAAAGAATCTGAAGAGCAAATTCTCTTGATTTTCTTCTATTGCCCACAAATTATCCCTTTATGAGAAAGAACAGTGCAACGAGTTAAGTTTAATCCAATTGATCATACAAATTTGCCATCTCAATAGCTGCGATTCCAGCATCCCATCCCCTATTCCCGAGCTTTGTTCCAGCTCTTTCAATCGCTTGCTCTAAATTTTCAGCGGTAATGATTCCAAAAATAATTGGGATGTCACTTGCCATGGCTACTTGTGAAATATTTCGAGAAGCGGCATCGCATACAATATCAAAATGAGGAGTTGCGCCTTTGATGATAGCCCCAAGACAAATAATCGCAGCATATTTTTTTGATTGAGCCACACGCTTCGTCAAAAAAGGTGTTTCAAAAGATCCTGGCGTCCAAAATACTTTTACTTCACTTTTCTTTACTCCATGCCGCAGTAGAGCATCTAAAGCTCCATCCAAAAGTTTAGAAGTAATAAATTCATTAAAGCGGCTTACGATAATTGCGTATTTTTTATTTTTGGAAACCAGACTTGCCTTAACTTGTTTTACTCGGGCTTTCTGTTTCTTAAGATTCAGAGACATGGTCGTCAATATCCAATAGATGCCCAAGCTTATCTCGCTTGGTTTTTAAATAATTTTGATTGTGTGAATTGACAATGGGAGGAATTGGTACACGTTCTACAATTTCAAGTCCAAATCCATCTAACCCCACTACTTTTTTAGGATTATTAGTTAGTAAACGAATTTTACGAATCCCCATATCATAAAGAATCTGCGCTCCCGTTCCATACTCTCTTAAATCAGCAGGCAAACCTAAGCTCTTGTT
>JAYRIK010000045.1:0-7983 GCA_041906865.1 Candidatus Auribacterota bacterium | reverse complement strand
GTATCGAAGAAGGATGAAACCCATGGAAATTATTCCTAATCAACATTCTGCTGATAGAATCTTGTATGCTTTAACCAGAATCAGAAATGAAAAACTTAGAGAATCCCCTCTTCCTTTTACACATAATTCGTTGCACTAACCGATCTTCAAAACAAGGAGTTTATTAGAAAAATTTAATCTCATTCTAATCTCGTTTCAAAATAAGAAAAAATAAGAAAGAGTATGATCATGAAGATCTTATATGTCTCGGATCACATACAAGCAGTTTACTTTTAATATTAATTTTTTTTAATCCTATTTTAAGCATCTTTTAATCCTCCTTAGACTAAAGTTAAATTGAGATTAAAAGTAGATTGCTTATCTACACTTAAAAAAGGAGCCTACTAACATGAGTATCGGAACTTTGTTTCTTATTGTGCTTGTTGTTTTACTTGTCGGAGCGTTACCTAACTGGCCTTATAGTGGTTCTTGGGGGTATTATCCCAGCGGGCTTTTTAGTTTAATTTTTATTATTTTACTTATTCTTATTTTGATGGGGCGTGTTTAATTTTCTTTCGAGTAAGGAGAATTTATTATGCCAAAAGGAAAACACTTGAGAGGCGTAGGCCCTAAGGAACAGCGTCAATATGAGCATATTAAAGAAAGTGCTGAAAAATCGGGCAAATATGGATCACGAGCAAAAGAGGTGGCTGCTCGTACTGTGATGAAACAACATAGAGAAAAAGGCCATCAAAAAGGCAAATAGCTAAGGGGGGTAAAATGAAATTAAAAGAGATTATGAGTCAGAATTTACAAATTGTTGCACCTAACACTTTTCTTCAAGAAGCTGCTCAGCGTATGAGAGAAATAGATGCGGGTCCTATGCCAGTAGTGGAAAACAGAAAACCTATAGGTATTTTAACAGATAGAGATATTGTCATCCGTGCTGTTGCTGAAGGAAAAGATAGTACAAAAACAAAAGTGAGTGAGATCATGACACATGAGATTATTTCGTGTTCTGAGGATCAGGAGATTGAAGAAGGAGCTCAATTAATGGCAAATAAGCAAGTGAGACGGTTGATGATTACAAATAAGAATGAAGAACTTGTTGGGATTGTTTCCTTGGGGGATTTAGCGACTTATATCAATAAATCTATAGCTGGTGAAACATTAGAAGAAATTTCTCTTAAGAGTTAAGAAAGGTAGGTTTAGCTTTCATAAAGATAGGTAGGGGGGGAATGATTATGAAAAAGAGTATAAAGATTATGATTTTGGGTATTTTTCTATCAAGATTTATAACGGGAGTTGAAGGCCAACAAATAATGATTCATTCTTTTGTAGCATCAAAAGGTTTTTCAGTTTCGAATATATTTGAGATTGCTGGAGATATAAAAATAGATGCCGCTGAAGCATTAAGCTTTAAAGATCTTATTGAGGAAAGTCTTATTCAAAGAGTAGGTCTTGAAAGAGCTGTAGCCACTTACGCTTAATTAAAAAGATAAAAGACTAATTCTATAAGATCAAAAAAGGATCATTTCTGTAATTATTTTTGAAAAGAATTAATTTCTATTTCTTTTCAAACATTTGAGTCCACTGAAATTTCTTACGTTTTTTCCAGCTAGCGTTGTGATACAAATAACTGAAAATCAATGGCACAACAGTTGTAGCTTCTGCGTAAACCATCTGTTCATAGATGGTATCGACTTTTCCCCATGAACTAGCTTCTTTTAAGGTCGAACTCGAGCAGGCTCCATCACGAACATCCGCTACGGTAATTTGTATGGCATATTGATGCATGGGGACTTCGACTCCTAAACATTCTGCGCAAACGACGGTATCCTGAATAAAATTTTTAGGAACGCCTCCACCAATCATAAATAAACCTGAGGTTTTTGCCTTCATTTTGATTTGGGTCAGCTCATAAAAATCTTTTACGGAATCAATAGAAACATACGGTTTTCCTTGTTTGATTCTCTCATGTTGATGCATGACCAAACCAAAACCAGCACTTGAATCTGTAAAAGCAGGACAGAAAATAGGAACATTATTTTCATAAGCGAGTTGAACCAAAGAATTTTTCTTTTTTGAAAACTTCTGTAAATATTTCCCCATTTCTCGTATGAACTCTCTAGAAGAGTAGGGGCGAGGTTCAAGAGTATCGGTGATCTTTTTAATCGTAGCATCACAAGCTTGTAATTCTTTTTCATCGATAAAAGTATCGTAAATACGATCGACATAATTGTTGCGAAGCATAGAATCATCGATAAAGGGAGTTCCTTTATAATGTTTGAATCCCAATGCTTCAAAAAAATCCATATCTACAATGGATGCTCCTGTTGCAACGACAGCATCAATCATGTTGTATTTGATCATATCTGAATACACATTCATACAGCCTCCTGCACTGGTGCTGCCTGCAAGAGATAAAAAGATGGTACAATCTTTATTGGCGATCATTCGTGAAAAAATATCGGCTGCGCGTGCCGTGTCTCGTGAGCTGAAAGACATTTCACGCATGGCATCAATGATTGCAGTTGCATCAAATTTTGTGGCATCCACTTGTTGAATCACTTCTTTTAAAAGAGCTTTTTTCTTCATTTTCTTTCCTTTTGTTTGAGAAAATTAGTAGAACTAAATCTAAAGTTGAGGATCCATATTATAAATATCTCATTTTGGGATGCAAGAAATTCTGAACGTAATCTTTAACTGAATCTTCCAAGGTTTGAAATTGTACAGGACATCCCACATTTTTCAATTTTTTAATTTCTGCTTCAGTTCGATATTGATACATAGGCATTAAAATTTCTGGCATATCTATGTATTCAATTTTTACAGGGAGAGAAAGCGCAGAGAAGATGGCTTTTGCTAAGTCATTCCATGATCGAGCCTGTCCTGTTCCTAAATTAAAAAGGCCATTCACTTTGGGGGAGTTCAAAAGCCACCATAAAACTTCTGTACAATCTTTGATGTACACAAAATCACGAAGTTGCTCTCCGTGAGGGTATTCAGGTTTATAGGATTTAAATAATCGAACCTTCCCCGTTTCCTGGATTTGTTCATAAGCCTTACATACCAGGCTTCTCATATCTCCCTTATGATATTCATTGGGTCCAAATACATTAAAGAATTTTATACCAACAACTTTGTTGTCAAGATGGTTTCGTAAAATCCAAAGATCAAGAATTTGTTTTGAGTAGCCATAAGCATTCAGGGGAGAAAGTTTGAAAGTGGTTTCGTCCTCATCACTAAATCCATGCGAGCCATCTCCATAAGTAGCGCCACTGCTTGCATAAATAAACCGTGTTTTTTTACGAATGCACCATTCGGCCAATATTTTGGTATAGCGATAATTATTTTCCATCAAATGTTCTACATTTGCTTCTGTGGTAGAAGAGTTTGCTCCCATATGGAAAATAGCTTCAATTTTGGGTAGTCTGTCATTGATAGCAGCATCTATGAAATGATCTTTATGCAGATAATCTGTAAAATTTTTCCCGATCAGGTTTTTCCATTTAGATGAAGTGCCTAAATCGTCCACAATGAGAATATCGGTTATAGCTTTCTCATTGAGCTTAGCCACCATGGCGCTTCCAATAAATCCTGCTCCGCCTGTAACAACGATCATTTTGAGCTTATCTCTCCTTTATACTTTCAAGCGTGAAAGCATGTTTGCTTGGACCTGATCCCGATGTCCATCAGGATGCTCTCTACGATGTTACATCGGGGCGCAACCCATGCCAGTATGGACCAGAGCGGAGTCGAACCGCCGACCCCGTCATTGCGAACGACGTGCTCTACCAACTGAGCTACTGGCCCGAACTGGCATGGGTCTACCCACTAAACTACTACTTCTATCTGCATTAAGAATTTAACTGAGCTACTGTGACTGGCTCAGACATGATTCTCAAGATTTTACAAGTTTTTCTAGTCCCCTTGGGGATAGCCCCTGTGGGGTTGCAGTCCTGTAGGGACAAGCATTTATAGTGCTTTAGCACAGCCCCCGATAGGGGACAAATTATTTAAACCCTTTAAAGATGTGCGTGATTCGGAATGTCAAATCAGGTTGGATTGTAATCCAGAGAAGTAAAATCTTCAACCTCAAATCATGCTTAGAAAAGGTTTGTTAGGATTCACCCTTTTTTTCACAAGTACAAATCCTTGAGGCCAGAACACATTGCATACAGGAGCAGGTGCTGATGCATCCGCAAGGTTCATGTTCTTTGATAATATCACGAGATCCACATCCTGAAACAGAAAGGAAAGAAGGGATGATTAAAAAGAGTAAAAGGAAGATTTTTTTCACGCAAGACTCCTATCCATTAAGGATCAAACAGGTTGATTATCCCACGATTGATTTCCATTTTCAACTTTTTCCGTCTTTATTCTAAATAGGAATACGGCCCCTAGAATAAAGAAGATAAGAACGGTTAGAATCGCTTTTCTCTGACTTGCAAACAGTTGAGATGTTAAACCAAAAAGTAAAGGGCCTAACATGGAGGAACATTTGGTAAAGACAGCAAAAAAACCAAAAAATTCTCCTGATTTTTCTTTCGGAGTCAAAAGTCCAATGAAGCATCTGGATGCAGATTGACAAGAGCCCAGTCCTAATCCTGCAAATATTGATACTATCCAAAAAGTTATTTTGTTTTGAGCTAGATAAGCACCTAACGTAGTTCCCATCCATAGAAAAAGTGTGATCAAAATAGTTCTTTTAGCTCCTATTCGATCAACGATGAAGCCAGAAACAAATGCTCCTAAAAAAGCGGTGATTTGAATCATAGCAAAAAGGAGTGTCACTTCTCTCATGGTCATGGCCAGAGTGTCATGCGCATAAATGCTTGAGAATGTGATGATGGTGCTTAACCCATCGTTATAAAAGAAATAGGCAATGAGGAATTGAGTCAAGGCGCGATATTGGCGAATATTTTTTCTTGTTTCATTCAATCTTGAAAATGTTTGCGAGAGCGTTAGTTTTAAACTTTGTTTGGGATAAATTCTCTCCTTGGATTTAAGAAAGAGAAAAGCGGGGAGTGAGAAAATGAGAAAGAAAAGAGCCGTGATAATAAATGTTATTGGGAACTTTTCTTGAATAAGCCAGGGATAGCAAAGGACGAGTGTGCCAAGCCCTCCAAGATATCCCAATCCCCAGCCATATCCTGAGATTCGGCCGATATTCCTTGGAGTAGAAAGGTCTAAAAGGAAAGCATTATAAAAAATGTTGGCAGTGGCAAACCCAAAGAATCCAATAATAAAAAGGAGCATCCCTGTAAGAATCATTCCTGGACCAAGAAAACCAAGGCTCAAAGTCGACAAAATTGAAATGAGAGTTAAAAAAATAAGAAAAAATTTTTTGTTTTCTCTTTGATCAGAAAAGGCGCCGAGAATAGGGGACATGAAAGCAGCTAGGAAATAAGCAATGGCAATGCTTAAGCCCCATAGAAAATCTCCGTGTTTTCCCTGACATAGAACGCTCTTAAAATAAATGCCATAGGCCACGGTGAGTATGATGGTTGAAAAGGCAGAATTGGCAAAATCATAAAAGCACCAAGCCCATATGCGAAGAGAGGAGGAGATCATCCCACCACCTCCTGCATCATGCGTAAGCATGATGTGCTTTGGTCTCTTATTTGCAATAATCCATATGTTTTTGACGTTCTAACATTTTGCATTATTTTTATCTTATCAGATTTCACAAAGCATGGCCCTTCGGGCTAGCAGGAGGTGGTGGGATCATTTCTTCATCTTAGCACTTACCCAAACACATATTTCATAAAGCAGTATCATTGGAATGGCGAGTAGAATTTGGCTGAAGGCATCAGGAGAGGGGGTAAGTACAGCGGCTACAATAAAAATTAAAACAATAGCTAAACGTCTTTTGGCTCTAAGAGTTGCATGTGATAAGACTCCAAATTTTACAAGCGCCAAAATGATAAGAGGTGTTTCAAACGCCAATCCAAAAGAGAGAATTAAAAAAACAGAAAAAGAGATGTAGTTTTCAATGGTCCAGAGCGGTATGATGCCGAGATTTTCATTGTAATGCCAGAAAAATTTTAAACATTGCGGTAACGCGACTCCATAGCAAAGAAGCGCACCTAAGAAAAATAAAAGGGTCCCTGAAAAAAGAATTGGGAAGAGGTAGCGTTTCTCTTTAATGGTGAGTCCTGGAGTAATGAAGCGTGCTAAAAAGTAAAAACAAAAAGGTAACGCGAGAATAAGCCCAGAAAAGAAAGCTAATTTCACGCTTAAGATGAAGCCGCCTGCAGGTGTAAGACTTCTTAAAATGTCTTTTTGCATGGCATCTTGCCCAAGTGAGTGAAGGACTCGAGAAAGCGGCCATTTCAAAAATTCCAGAATTTTACTTGCAAAGATAAAACAGAAGAGAGTGGCTAACAGAACAGTTCCAGCAATTTTAAGAAGGGTTCCGCGAAGATCTTCTAAATGACTTAAAAACGGTTTTTCTTCTAAAGAAGAACCCAGAAGATTATTTTCGCTCTTCATTAGAATCTTTGGGTTTTTCCTCGTCTTCGCCCTTCATGGCTTTTTTAAACTCTTGAATCCCTTTGCCTAGGGATTTGGCGATTTCAGGAAGCCGCTTGGCTCCAAACAGAAGAAGAACAATAAGAAGAATGACAATCCATTCAGACCATCCGGGCATCATAATAACCTCTTTTAATGACTGATATCATCAGGGATAGAAGTCCCTTAAGATAGAGAACTTTATCAAATCACATAGGATGAAGTAAATAGATTGTTTTTACGTAATAAGTCACTTTAAAAGGAGGGGTTTAATCGGAGAATATTTCAATAAATTGGGCTGATTTTTCTTGGTTAGAGAGGTAGTAAGTAACTTTGATTCTCTGATTTGTTTTTAAAGCCTGCACGGTTGTTTCCTTGCCTTTTCTCCAAATAGCAACTTCAGTGATAGAAATTGTTAAGGTCTTTGCTTCTGCATCAATCAGTGTTAAAACATTTTTGGCAAGGTCTATGTTTGAAATAATACCGGTTATAGTCATTCCTTCCGCTGTTTCTCTTTTTTGGGATTGTATGATTTTTTGTTTCTTGACTTTGTTGCGATAATCTACCCGGTCACGATATCCAAAATCAGAAAAGACGAATGTAGAAAGATTAATGATGAAGATAAAATTTATAATGATATATGGGGTTCTTTTCATGACAGCTATTCTAGAAGAGAAATAAATAAAAAAACAGTGCATAGTGATGTTATTTGCAAAGAAGAAAATTTATTTCTTTTGTTAAAGACTGAAAAACCTACGACCGACGACTGTTATTGTATTGACTTTGATTTTTATAGAGGTCTATAATGACCCAACATTCCAAATTTTAAGGGGGGAATAATGAACAAACTTCGATTTTTGACCGCGGTACTTTTCTTAGGATTACCTGTTTTCTACATGGGTTGTAATGGCGGTAACAATGATCTTAATTTCAGTGGAAATGTTACAGCAACATTGAATGTCACTGGAAATTATAATGTTGTCACCACCCCTAATTCAGGTCTTCATAATATTACTTTGACTCAAACAGGGAATCGTGTTCGAGGTGTAGACAATCAAGGAACTGTTTATACAGGCACGGGCACAGGAGATATTAGCACCCTGACTGCCCAAACGACCTCAGTAACAAAAATGATTGTTACTGCTATCACTATTCAGGGAACAGATGCGAATGGTCGCGTGATTACGCTTGCCCTAACATCGGCAACTTTAGGTTTTACACCCCCAGCTAGCTTTACAACTGCAGGGACGACTGTGACTTCTTTGCCTGTTCAAGAAACGAATGTTCAAGATCTTGTTTTTGTAAAAGGTCTTGTAGGAACCTATACAGATTCCCATAATCTCTCAGGTTCTATCGAATTGGTAAACAATGCGCTTCAGACGGATGAAACAATCTGATTATTGAAGGTTCTAAAAAGCTTCAACCTCATCCCAATTGCGCTCTTCAAGATGGCCTTGGCCTGAAATGCCTTTTTGAATATCTTGACTT
>JAYRIK010000044.1:0-1680 GCA_041906865.1 Candidatus Auribacterota bacterium | reverse complement strand
TGTTTTAGCCTGATATTCATGAATTTTCATGTGGAGAAAGCTAGCAAAATGAGGGAGAAGGATCAAGTCATTTTGGCTAAGACTTTTTTTAATCCCTCGTGGAAAGTATGAGTGGGTGCCAGAAGACTAATAACAAAGTAACCCGATTCTAAAAAGTTATAAAAATGTCCTGGATGAATCAAAACCCCCTCGGATTTAAGAAGTTGAAGTGGCCACTCCTCTTCGTCTTCAACTCCTTCTATCTTGAGGATGGCATACCAGCCTCCATCCATGTTCAGAACTTTAATTTGAGAATGATTCGATAGAAATTCTTTTAAAAAGTGAAAATTAGTTTGAACTCGACTTTTGATTTGATCTTGGATTTGGTTTCGTAATGGAAAAAGCTGGGGCAGTGCATTCTGAATGGGAGTGTTGACAGATAAATAAGTATCAGCAATAACTTCTAGCCGTTCAATGGCTTCTTTTTTTAATCTGTCGGGTCCATTAATAACAATCCATCCCAATTTCATTTGGGGAAGACCCAAAATTTTTGAAAGTCCATTCAAAGTAAAAGTTAAAACTTGGTTGTTTTTTGAGAGACTTGTTTTTTGAATAGAAGAAAAAGAGTAATCAAAAAAAACTTCATCTGAAATTAAAGCTAATTCTTTTTCTTGAGATAATTTTGTGAGTTTCCCCATTTCTTCTTTTTGAATGTAAGAACCAGTTGGATTGTTTGGATTTACTAAAAGAATCGCTTTGGTTCTAGTAGGAATAAGTTGTTCTAAAGAGGAAAAATCAATTTCCCAGTTCCGATCAACCATCAATTCATAAGACTGAAGTTCGATATCATTTAAATCTCCTAAAAAACCAAAGAGAGGATAGCTTGAAGAGGGGATTGCTACCGAATCCCCAGGGTTACAAAGCAATCGAAAGATAAATGAATATGCTTCGCTGGTGCTTGAAGTCAGAAAGATTTGCTCGGGATCGAGGACAATGCCTTGTTCAAGATAATATGAAACAATCGCTTCTCTTGCGTGAAGTTGCCCTCTGGGCGAAGGTTCGTAATTAAAATTTTCGGATTGTGTAAGCGTTTTTGTAATTGCTTCTGTTGGATATTCAAATCCACATTTTGTAGGATTTGATTCAGTTAAATCAAAAATAGAAAGGCCTTGAGCTTTTTTCTCTCTTAGGAGTTGGGTTAATTCATTAATATTAAGATCCCAGTTGGTGCGATGAGAGAAATATTTCTTTTGCATTTGGCTAGGAACGGTTTTTTAGGATGGTTGAATCTTGGAACCTTTTATTTATGTAAGTATTCTATTCTAGACAATGGTTGCAAGAAAGCTCAAAATATTTAAAACAGTTTAATTCTGTGAGTATGTAAATGAAATTAAAATAATAAATGGAGGCGCAATGAAAAACTGGAGAGTTTGGATGATGGTCTTTTCATTGATTTTCAGTGGATTAAGCGCATTTGCAGAAGGTGAACAAGATCTTCTGCCAGTAACTGAAAAAATAAAAGATGTCTCTATTATCCAACTGATTGCAACTCCTGAAAAATATCGAGGGAGCTATATTAGGCTTATTGGGTATGTTAAGTTGGAATTCGAAGGAAGTGCAATTTATTTGTCAAAAAACGATGAGCAATATGCTATCACTCACAATGGGTTGTGGTTGAATCTGGAGAAGGGGAAAGTGATA
>JAYRIK010000043.1:0-12280 GCA_041906865.1 Candidatus Auribacterota bacterium | reverse complement strand
GTCAGCAATCTTAAACGCGCTTGCCATATCGTGAGTTACGACAATCGAAGTCGCATGTAAATGTTTCTTTAGCTTTATAATAAGCTGATTAATCACCTCTCCCATAATAGGATCAATACCTGTGGTAGGCTCATCATAGAAAATAATTTCTGGGTCCATGGCAATTGCTCTTGCAAGTCCTACTCTTTTTCTCATTCCCCCTGATAGCTCCGCGGGTTTCATTTCCTCAATTCCTTCTAAACCAATTAAAGCAAGAAGCTCTCTAACCTTTTTATCTATTTCATCTTTTTTAAGTTGTCGATGCATGTTGAGACCAAAAGCAATATTTTCATCGATGGTCAAAGAGTCAAAAAGAGCTGCACCCTGAAAAAGAACACCAAACCGTTTTCTAAAAACATTTAGTTCGGTTTCTCCTAATGGAACAATGTCTTTACCATCAATATAAATATGTCCTGAATCAGGTTTTGTAAGTCCAATAATATGCCTTAAAAGGACACTTTTGCCTTCACCACTTTGACCCATAATCACCAAGGTCTCCCCTCGATAAATATCCAGATCTAATTGCCTTAAAACCTGAATATTTCGAAAGCTTTTTGACAAACCCTGAATATGAATCAACACTTCATTAGACATGCAAAACCCTTCGAATTGTCACATGCAAAAAACATCAAATATAAAAACGCACAATCAAACTTAAAATAACACGATAGACAAGAAAAAATCTGAAACTAAGATTGAAACACAAGAAAAAACCACAGCCTCGGTTGTTGCCAAGCCCACTCCTTCAGCTCCATTCTCCGCATGGTAACCTTTATAACAACTGATGATGGAAATAAGAATCCCAAAAACAGTCGCTTTGATAAGACCATTTGTCAAATCTGAAACTTTTGTATAATCGAGCATATTTTGTATAAAAAAAGTCTGATTCACATGAAGCATTTTGACTCCCACCATATATCCGCCCAAAATACCAATTAGGACAGAAAAAGCTGTCAAGAGAGGAACCACTAAGAAACAAGCCAAAAATCTTGGGACAATCAAATATCGAATCGGATCTGTAGCCATTGCTCGGAGTGCATCAATTTGTTCTGTCACACGCATGGTTCCAAGTTCTGCAGCCATCGATGCCCCGACACGTCCTGCCACCATCACGGCTGTTAAAACAGGACCTAATTCACGTGTCATGGAAAGCCCTACCAAAATTCCAATCGCTGTATCCATCGTAATCTGATGAAATTGATAATACGACTGTACCGCAAGCACCATTCCAGTAAAAGCCCCTGTCAAAAGAACGATGGGCAGAGATAAAACCCCACATTGATAGCACTGTTTAATGAAAAGATCTTTCTGGGTAGGAAACTTAGAGAAAACACCCCGAACCGTTTGAATAAACATGACGGTAATGCCACCTAACTGATCCATGGCATCAATGACATATTGTCCTAAATCCTCAATAATATTTACAATCCAGAAACGACTGGTGCGAAAAAAACTTCGCCTTTTGCGCACAAAAACTCCCTTTTAACTATTTGGATTAAATTTAAAATTTAATTTTTTTCCTAATACCAAACATTTGCTCCGTTTCATCCATTCTAAAAAGTAAATCTTGCTGAGGTTGTAGTTCATATTCCATCTGAAACTGAGTACCCGGAGAATGATCATCCATAAAACTTTCCTCCAAATCTCCTCTGGCCTTCACCCCTATCGCCATACGTTTATCTATTTTTTTCATCAGTGTTAATTCCTGAAGATCCGCATCCTGACGAAGCTCAAAACCCTTTACGCCCATATGATGAGGATCCATACTAAAATGAATATGCTTAAATGGCTTTTTCCCTTTTAAATCAATCGAACCTGACACAAGCCACTGCCCTGGATCCGTCATCACCACAGAATCTTTAAGATCTATCGTTGTTCCAAAGCCGGAGAGACCCAAAGAAGCCTCTTTAAATTTAACATCGAAAAACTGCCCACTGTTAAAATTAACTCTTCCTTCCCAATGAGGATAATCCATAGCTCCCTTCAAAGAAATTTTACCATTCATTACACCTTGCAGATAAGGAGCTGCACGTCGAGAGAAAAAAACACTGAGTCGAGAGAGATCTGCATTTGAAATAGTCCAAGTAAAATCTAAGGTCTTATCCCCTAAACGATAATATCCTTCAAGCAAATATTCTTGTCCTAATCGAATATTCGTAAAATGAAGTTCTTGCTGCGTTGAATCAAAAGAAAAGTCTCCTTGCCCATCTGGGAATGAAACTTTATTAATTTTTAATTCCGTTAGAGATAAATGCCCCGCTAAAGAAAACTTATTTTCAAAAAATTTGAATCCCCCAACTAAATCTAACTGCGCATCGATCACAAACGCACCTAGCTTAAAATGTTGAAAACGCAGTGCAACGTTCCATTTCCCAGTAACTTGATGAGTGTTTTCTTCTTTGAACAAAACCGTGCTTTCAAGCACAATACTTTTCTTCCACTGAAGTGTCCCGGTTATTGTTTTTTCAACTCCATCCTTCCACCAAAAAAGACCTTGAACTTTCCTAGCGTGTGCCCAAACTTTTAAGCTAGATAGATGATGCGCGAGCATGGTTTGAAAATTAATCTTTTTATTTTTAAAATGGAATATTCCTCCACCTTGAAGTAAAGATCCCTTCAAAACACCAAAAAGTTCACTACTCCACTTAAAAATAGGCTGAATTTTATTTACCCCATCAGAGGGTGTAGCCAAAACAGAAGAGCTTTTTAAATTAAAAATAAGTTTTGGAAGTAATTGCAAAAATCCATTCAAGCGAATTCGATTCATAAGAATCATTTCTTGCAAAAAAATTCCTTCCTTCACAACCAGAGCATCTCCTTTTAAATTTAAAGGAAAAGACTGATTTTGAAGAAATAAATTCCCCTCCAATCCTTTTATAGAGAGACCCCCACGTTCCCACGAAAGCTTTTTGGTTTTTAATACCCATTGAAATGAACTCAAAATAGAAGGTACTCGATCTGAAAATCCCTTAAAATTCCCTTTAAGAACAGGATTTTCCAGAGGACCTTTGAGCCGAACATGAAAAACCCCATCCTCTGCTTGACACATCACTCGAGCATCAATCGAGCTAGAATTTTCTTTCTTTTTTAAAGATACATTTGCACTCACAAGAACCCCATCTTCAATCCATTGAAAATGAGTCAACCGCCATTGCCCCTTACGAAACAAAATATTTAAATCGATCGAAGCTTCTTTTTGAGAGGGATAGACAATCTTTACATTTTTTAAATTTAATCTAGCCGACTGAAGAACTTTATCCCTAAAAACAACCTTTCCTTCAATAGAACCTTCTAAGAATTTAAAACCAGAAACAATACGATTCAACTGCAGCAAGGAAAAATCTGTAATCACAAAACGCATTTCATCATCCTGTCGAGTCACAAAAATTTGATTGTGATGACCTTTCATAGGAGTTCGAGCCATGATACGCCAACTGGTCCCTTTACCCTCAGGTAAGACTTCAAAAGACATTTGCTTGATATAAAGCATGGCATTTCTTAAATCGCTCGATAGAACTCTATTCCACAATAATCTTAAGGGATCATCAGAACCTCTAGAAATGTGAGGCGTAAATTTTAATAACTCAAAGAGATGTTTTAAATGAACAAAAGTTGATTTCAGAAAAATAGGCTCACAAAAATCTCTCCTAAAAAAATCTCCCAAGCGATATTCTGTAGAAATTTCCTGAACTTTAAGAAAATCAAAAAGAGAAGAGTGAGTCGACTTTAATTCAACCTGCTTTAACTGAAGACCCTCAACCAAACCTCCCTCTAATTGATTAACATCTACATTTAAAGGAAGAACCTCCGCTAACTTATACGAGAGAAGTGTACGTCCTAGACTTGTCCAAAGAGGTGTAAGAAAATGACTTTGAGAAGTCATTCCAATTGCAAAAGGGATCAAAATATAGAAGAAATATCTTTTTTTCACTATCTCCCCCTATTTTAATACATATAAATATTCTAGCAGAAATTTAGGTATTTTGTGAGAGGAATGATAAAGAGTTTCCCTGTTCTCCTGTTTGCCGGTTCACCGGTAAAAATTATAAATATTCAAAAACAGGAAACCGATAAGTTAGACCCAAGAAAATGTAAGATGATCACCTTCAAGGGCAACTTTTAATTTCTGTCCAGGAGTCATCTTCTTTTTAAGAAGCTCTTCAGAAATGGGATCTTCAATGAACTTTTGAATTGCACGCCTCAAAGGTCTCGCCCCATAGATAGGATCATAACCTTTATTGATAAGAAATTCTTTTGCTTGATCCGTTAATTCAACGTCATATCCTTTAAGAATCAAACGATCCCTCACTTTTTGTAATTCAAGATCTATGATTTTTGAAAGATCCTCTTTCACCAATGAATGAAAAACAATGACTTCATCGATACGATTCAAGAATTCTGGTTTTAAAGTTTTTTTCAGCTCTGTCATTAGTTTATCTTGAATATCATCGTAAGTAGAAGCAGATGACTCTTCATGAAATCCAACGGAAGTACGTTTTTTAATCAGTTCAGCCCCAATATTAGATGTCATAATTAAAATGGTATTGCGAAAATCAACCACGCGACCAAAACTATCGGTTAATTTACCTTCTTCTAAAATTTGTAAAAGTACATTAATCACGTCTGGATGAGCTTTTTCCATTTCATCAAAAAGAACAACAGAATAGGGTTTTCGTCGAACTTGCTCCGTTAACTGACCTCCCTCTTCATATCCTACATAACCCGGAGGTGAACCTGTCAAACGGGAAACAGCAAATTTCTCCATATATTCAGACATATCAATTTGAATCATGGACTCTGAATCATCAAACATATATTCAGCCAAAGCTTTAGCCAAAAGCGTTTTTCCAACACCCGTCGGCCCAAGAAAAATAAAAGAACCAATAGGTCGTTTGGGATCTTTCAAATCGGCTCGAGATCTTCGAACTGCTCTACAAACAGCTCGAACAGCTTCATTTTGCCCCACCATTAACTTGTGAATTCCTTCTTCCATATTAAGCAGTTTTTCAGTTTCTACTTGCTCAATACGAGATGTTGGAATTCCCGTCCATTTAGAAACAATTTGAGCAATATCTTCTTCTGTCACCATCACTTTGTGCTCACTCTTTTGGGTTTTCCAATCCGTCAGAGCTTCTTCCAATTTAAAACGCATCATGCGTTCTTCATCACGGAAGCGGGCAGCTTTTTCAAAATCTTGTTCTCGAACAGAAGCCTCTTTTTTATTCTTAACTTTCTTCATTTCCTCTTTAATGCCTTTTATGGAACCCGGCTCTGTAACAGCATGTATTCTTGCTTTTGCAGCAGCTTCATCAATCAAGTCAATGGCTTTATCCGGCAAGAAACGACCTGTGACATAACGATCTGAAAGACGAACAGACGCTTCAAGGGCAGCATCTGTAATCACAGCCTTATGATAAGACTCATATTTATGTCTCAAACCTTTTAAGATTTCAATTGTTTCAGTCAAAGAAGGAGGATCTACCATCACAGTTTGAAAGCGTCGTTCTAAAGCGGAATCTTTTTCAATATATTTTCGATATTCATTGAGTGTCGTTGCACCCACGCATTGAAGCTCTCCTCTGGCAAGAGCAGGCTTTAAAATATTAGAGGCATCAATCGCTCCTTCTGCAGCACCTGCTCCTACAATCGTATGAAGTTCATCAATAAAAAGAATAATATTCTGGGAATTCTTAATTTCCTTCATCACAGCCTTAATGCGTTCTTCAAATTGTCCACGATACTTGGTTCCTGCAACCATCAAAGCAAGATCTAAAGTAATCAATCTCTTATCTAAAAGATTTTCTGGAACATCACCAGAAATAATTTTTTGGGCAAGACCTTCAACAATCGCAGTTTTTCCCACACCTGCTTCACCTAAAAGAACTGGATTATTTTTCCTACGACGGCAAAGAATTTGAATCACTCGTTCAATTTCACCTGAACGACCAATGACAGGATCCAATTTATCTTCTTTGGCCAACTCTGTTAAATCACGTCCAAATGCAGTGAGTGCCGGACTGCGAGAACCTTCTTCAACATTTTCTGGAATTTCTCCTTTACCAGAAAACTCTGTTCCTAATTCTTTCAGTACTTCTGCTCGTGCAGCTTCAATGTCAACATTCAAACTTTGCAAAATTTTTGCTGCAACCCCTTCTCCTTCTCGAAGAAGCCCTAAAAGCAAATGCTCTGTACCAATATAGGTATGACTTAATTTTTTTGCTTCATCCAATGCCAATTCAATCACTCTTTTTGCGCGTGCGGTAAGAGGAATGTCTCCAATCATTTTTGTTTCCGGTCCCGTGCCCACAGCTCTTTCTACTTCCATGCGAACTGTTTCAAAATCAAGTCCCATTTTCCTCAAGACATTCACAGCGACACCTTCTCCAAGCTTGATCAAGCCCAGTAGAATATGTTCTGTACCGATATAATTATGATTAAACCGATCGGCTTCTTTGCGCGCTAAAATAATGACTTGTCGTGCACGATCCGTAAATTTTTCGAACATAATTTTTCTCCTCAGACTTCACTAAATCATTTACTAACATTATGATAGCACATCAGTTAGGAAATGCAATACGAGTGGGAAAAACGTAATGCGTTATGCGTACTTCGTCTTGCGAAAAATTTTTAAAACCACTAGAAATTTAGATTTACGCATACCGCACAACGCAGCCCGTACGACGAATCACTCCAAATGCTCATCTCTCAAAATTTTACGTATAAGTGTAGCTCGCTTTTCATCTCTCTCTTTTTGATTTAACTTTTTTCCCAGAATTTTTTGAATATGTGCAGGTTGCGTCAGCAAAAAAAGTTCATTCACTACTTTAATATCAATCCCTTTTACAACCTCAAGCTCAATCCCTGTCCTTAAAGCACTCAAAAGATTCATCGTTTCGGCGGAACTAATATGATGCGAATATTTTAAAATTCCAAATGCACGACCAATACGATCTTGAAGCAAAGGAAGTTCCTTTTTTAAAAGGGCTTTTCGAGCATTTTTCTCATGTTCAATGACTTGCTGAATAATTTTTTCTAGCTTTTCTACGATTTCTACTTCCGTTTTTCCCAAAGTCAACTGATTGGAAATCTGGAAAAGATTTCCAGAAGCTTCAGATCCCTCTCCGTACCACCCTCTCACGGTTAGTCCTAACTTCGTCACGGCTTGAAGAACCTGATCAATTTGACGAATCATCACCAAACCCGGCAAATGAATCATCACAGAAGCCCTGATTCCCGTTCCTACATTCGTAGGACAAGCCGTTAAATATCCATATTGAGCAGAGTATGCGTACTCCAAATCCTTTTCTAAAACATCATCGATTTTATTGACGCGACTTAATGCATTCATCAATTGAAACCCAGAAAAGAGAACTTGAATTCTTAAATGATCCTCTTCATTGACCATAATACTCACTTGCTCATCCTTGCTGATCGCCACTCCTCGACTTACCTTTGCTTCCGCATGTTCTTTACTAATTAAATGACGCTCGTGAAGAATAAGACGCTCCACCTCCGTTAAAAGATCAAATCGAATAAACAGATAATCTTGAGTTGCTGAATATTTACGCAAAGCCTTTTCTACACGATTTACTAATTCCTTGAGTTCTTCTTCTTCAGCCCAATGAGAAAAACAAAATCCGACAATATTTCTGGCAAGCCGAACCCGTGTCGAAATAACAATCTCAGATTGAGGACCTCGTCCTTCAAGCCAACCTGCTGTCTTACTCATCATCGTATCAATATCAATCATCCCACCACCTGCCTTTGTTCCGACTTCAGTCGGAACTCTGCGAACATCCTCTTCTTATATAATGAATACATCCTTGAATTCTTCTTCAACTCTTTCTCCCTCTTCTTAGCTTCTTCACATGTCTTATAGCTTTCATAAGCTATCAATTCCCATGGACCTTTGCCTTTTGTATACCTACTTCTATTTTTTTGATGTTCGCAAAGACGACGCCTTATATCTTTTGTCCATCCCAAGTAAAATGTCTTCTTTGCTAAGCTTCTTAACAAATATACGTAAGCCATATTTGCGTCGTCTTCATGGCAGGTGGTGGGATCATCCCAATACCTTTAAACTAGCTTTTTATGTTTCTTCGATTCTTTCATCACGCTAATTTGGTCACGCAAACGTGCTGCTTCCTCAAAAGCTTCTGATTTGATGGCTTTCTCTAATTCAACTTCTAATTCTTTAACATTTTTGTCAGCAGATTCTCGCTTTAACCATTTCTTGGGAATTTTTCCAACATGCTTTGATGTTTTATGAATCGTTTCGAAAAGATGCGTCAACATCGCCCCAAAAGTTGTAAAACATTCCGCACAACCAAATCGGCCGACTTCTTTAAATTCTCGATATTGCATACCACATTCAGCACATTCCAAATCATCCGAAATTTTTTGACTGCCTTCTAAGTCCGTTAAACCCGCCAGAAGATCTGCTACAGAAAATTTGGAATAAACATCAATTCCCTTTTCTTTGGCACACCCCTCACAAAGGTTTATTTTCATCATTTGATTCTTAATAACCTCGGTGTAATGAACAGTTGCCTTCTTTTTATGGCATACTTCACAAAGAACCATTTTTTCTCCAACTCAAAAACTCTATTGATGTGTTTAGTAAATAAGAAACTCGTCGCTAATTCTTTTAAAGGGGCTAGCCCCTATTTTAATTTCCTGATTTGCATAATTTATTTCTTTCGTAAAACAGGCGTTCCTTCTTTTTTAGTCAGTGCTTCATACTTTTTAGAAAGGGCCATCGTTTTCTCTCCAGGTCGTCCTGTGCCAATCACACGACCATCGACTTTAACCACAGGCACCACACCTGCTGCCGTTCCAGTCAGAAAACATTCATCCGCATTATAAAGATCATGCAAAACAACGGTCGATTCCAAAACTTCAAAATCCATTTTCTTTGCAAGATCCATGACCGCGCGACGTGTAATTCCATTTAAAAGACCACTGTCCAAAGAAGGAGTTATAAGTTCATTCCCTTTAAAATAAAAAATATTATCACCCGTACACTCCGCCACAAACCCCCGATCATTCAACATAATCGCTTCCTGATATCCCGACTGAATCGCTTCAATTTTGGCAAGAATGTTGTTCAGATAATTGAGTGATTTGACCCAAGGTGGCAACGCATCTGGATTAATCTTCCGTGTGGTCGCAGTAATAATCTGCATCCCATCTCGATAAATATCGTCGCTGTAAAGTGAAATCTTATCGACAATAATAATCACTTGAGGTTTCTGACATTTATTGGGATCTAAACCTAATGAACCTACACCTCTTGTAATCACAAGCCGAATATAAGCATCTTCATAAGGGTTTTGTCCCACAGTATCAACAACGGCTTGCGTCATTTCCTGCTTTGTCATGGGGATTGTTAGCAAAATCGTCCGTGCAGATTCATAAAGACGATCCAGATGTTCTTTTAATTTAAAAATTTTATTCCGATAGACACGAATACCTTCAAACACACCATCCCCATACAAAAGTCCGTGATCAAAAACAGAAATGCTGGCCTGTTCTTTCGGAAATATTTTTCCGTTGATATACACTTTCATTTCTTTTGTCCTCTTTTAATGATGATTTGTCTATAACTGACAGAATTATATCACAATATCAGTTGACCAGTTCTCCAGTTTGCCAGGTTAAAAATAAACATCTCACAACTGGAGAACCGGTAAACGGGCGAACAGGCAAACTAAATTTTTCCATCTTTTAGATAAAGTACCCTATGAGCCCTTTTAAGAAAGTCAGGATTATGTGTCACCATCACAACAGCCAATTTTTTTATTTTCTGAATTTGATCAAGCAAGTTTAAAATAACTTCCCCAGCTGCAACATCTAAATTGCCTGTAGGTTCATCTGCAAGCAAGATTTTTGGATCATTCATAAGTGCACGCGCAATTGCAACACGCTGTTGCTCTCCCCCCGACATTTCTTGAGGTCGATGAAATTTTCTATTGTGTAGCCCCATAATCTCAAAGAGTTCATCTGCTTTCTGAGCGACTTCTTTCTTAGAATGAATTTTTTCATCACAAGCTAAAAGAGCAGGTAAATAGACATTTTCATAGGCATTCAATTCAGGAAAAAGATGATAAAACTGAAAAATAAAACCTAAAGATTGATTGCGCAAAGAAGAGATCAATCGATCTGAAGCTTTGGTTATATCGGAGCCTAGCACATGAACAGAGCCTGAAGTTGCTTGATCAAGTCCTCCTAAAATCTGCAAGAAAGTACTTTTGCCACTTCCTGAAGGACCCATCATCATTACAAACTCACCCTCAGATAATGAAAAATCAACTCCCTTCAAAACTTCAATAGAAGTCTGACCAAGCGTGTAAGCTTTTTTGAGATTTCTAACTTCAATGAGTTTTTCGTTTGAGTTCATAATTTAAAAAATAGTTTTCCCGTTTGCCTGTTCTCCAGTTACCCAGTTCCTCTGTATTTTAAATATTTATAGTATTTACCGGTAAACCGGCAAACAGGAGAACCGGTAACGCGTATCATTCATATCTTATCGCTTCCACAGGATTCATCCGAGAAGCCTGAAAAGCTGGATATAACGCAGCCAAAAGACTCAAGACCAAAGCACATCCTGCAACAAGCAAAGTTTGTCTTAAATTTAAAAGTGTTGGAATTTTATCTAAATAATAAACATCTTTCGGAAAAAATTCGAACCCTGTCCATCGATGAATTGCATTTGCAATCGGATTTAAATTGAGTGTCAGAATAATCCCTCCTACAAAGCCCAAAAATGTCCCCAGAGACCCAATCATCATGCCTTGAACAAGAAAAACTTTCATGATGGAATTTTTCGATGCACCAATCGCTTTGAGAATACCTATTTCTTTTGTTTTTTCCATCACCATCATAATCAGACTGGAAGCAATGTTAAATGCTGCTACCAAAATAATGAGAGACAAAATCCAAAACATCATCCATTTCTCTGTCACAATCGCACGAAAAAGATTTTTATTTAATTCAAGCCATGTTCGAATCGGAGAAGGATTTGTTAATTTCTCCAAAATAACTTTCTTCATTTGAAAAGCATCATTTAAATCATCAATTTGTATGCTAATTCCTGTCACAGCGTTTCCTAAACCATACAATTCTTGACCCAATTCTAATGAAATATAAACAAGCGTCATATCATACTCATACATTCCTGAATCAAAAATACCAATCACTTGAAAACTCAAAGAATGTGAAGAAAGCCCTAAAGGAGTGGGAATAGAAATAGGAGATAAAAGATCAACAGAATCTCCCAACTTCAACTGGAAAGATTTTGCAAATTCATTGCCGATCACAATACCTCTGGCCTTTGAAACAGAATTAAAATCCATAGATCCTTGAGTTACGTATTGGCGAATTTGCGTCGTCTTTTCTTCATAGGAAGGATCGATGGCTCGTATCACCACTCCATACACTTTATCTTTTACACGAGCTAGAATTTGACCAGAAACAAAAGGCGAAGCTCCTCGAATTTTTGGGATTTGATTTAACTCATTTAAAATGCTGGGATAATTTTCAATCGCCTTTCCTCCACTCATCGTTAAGGGTGAATAAACCCCTAAAATTCTTTTCTTTAAATCCGTGTCAAATCCCCCCATGACGGATAAAACAACAATCAAAGCCATCACGCCTAGAGCAATTCCAAAAATTGAAAATACATTAATGAGAGAAATCCAGCGATGGCGATGTCTGCCTCGAAGATATTTAAGGCTCAAGAATAAAGAAAAAGGAAGATGAGTTATCATTTAATACAGTATTTCGTAATTCGCATTTAGTAGTTCGTTAAAAGCAGTAGTGAGTAGTTGGCAATTCGTAGTTCGTTTTAAGGAAGTTTATTGTTAGTTTTTCTTTTACGAAATACGAACGACGAATTACGAACTACAGTTTTTAAGCTTCTGGTCTCATGTGAGGGAAAAGAATCACTTCACGAATGGATTCAATACCCGTCAAAATCATGACCAAACGATCAATTCCAATTCCCAAACCACCGGCGCAAGGCATGCCATATTCCAAGGCCCTCACAAAATCATGATCCGCTTCTTTGCCGGTCGCCTTGGCTTGTTCGTCAAAGCGTTTGGCCTGATCAATAGGGTCATTTAACTCTGAATAAGCATTAGCAACTTCTAACCCTTGCATAAAAAGCTCAAAGCGTTCAGCTCGACTTGGATCCCCTTTTTTTGTTTTAGCTAAGAGACACAGCTCTGTTGGATAATCAATG
>JAYRIK010000042.1:0-10693 GCA_041906865.1 Candidatus Auribacterota bacterium | reverse complement strand
GTGAAAAGTCGTTACATAAAAAAGAACTTGCTCCTGAAGTAGAGGCGGAGATACAACGTTTTGAACGTGAAATTGCGATGCTGGACTCCGGACGATCTCTGCCAGAAGATTTTCAACGCTTTAGATTGACCAATGGAATTTACGGAATTCGTGGAGAACCTAAACTTCACATGATTCGTGTGAAGATCAAATATGGAAATCTTACTTCTGAACAATTAGATGTATTAGCGGATATTGCTGACAAATACACTCCTAAAAAAATTGGTCATGTGACAACCCGTCAAAATGTTCAGTATCATTATGTCGAACGTCAGAATGTTCCGAAAATTATACGACTCTTAGAAGAAAATGATCTCACCACACGTGAAGCTTGCGGCAATACAGTTCGTACCGTTACGGCGTGTCCCTATGCCGGGCTTTCTGCGGCAGAAGCTTTTGATGTGACGCCTTATGCAGATATGGTGTCAGATTTCTTCTTAAGAAATCCGCTATGCCAAAACATGCCTCGAAAATTTAAAATTGCTTTTGAAGGTTGCCCAGAAGATCATGCCCGTATTCCGATTCATGATTTGGGTTTTGTTGCCAAAATGAAAGAAGTGAATGGCAAAATGATTCGTGGTTTTCAGGTCTATGTAGGTGGAGGCCTGGGCTCTACGCCTCGATCCGCAATATTGATTGAAGATTTTACGCCTGAGGAACTTGTTCTTGCGACGACAGAAGCCGTGATTCGTATTTTTGATCGTAATGGGAATCGCAAAGACAAGGCTCGTGCAAGAATCAAATTTGTGGTGAAAGAATGGGGAGAAGAAGAATTTAAGAAACGCGTTTTGGAAGAAAGAAAATCTGTATGGTTAACCCAAAATGGAAATGCTTGGATGACCAAGGTAAAACTTTATGAAGAAAAACCTCCCGTGGTAACGCTTCCTAAAGAGGCTCCATCTTTTAGCTCTGCGGAAACTTCAGCCTATAAACGTTGGTATTCTACCAACATGTTTAAACAAAAACAGTCTGGTTATGTTTCTGTTCTTGTTCGTTGTCCCTTGGGAGATATCACTGTTGATCAAATGAAAAAAGTAGCAGTCATTGCAAAGAAATATTGTGGTGGGCGAATTCGTGTAGCCATTTCTCAAAATTTAATTTTAAGATGGGTGCCTGAAGCAGCATTGCCCTTTTTATATAAAGATTTAGCGGCAGCTCAAATAGCACATCATTCAGCTGAAAAAATTTCTGACATTACCCGATGCCCTGGAGCGGACACTTGTCAAATTGCAATCACACATTCTCGCGGACTTGCTTCAGCTTTGATCCCTCTTTTTAATAATGGTTTGGGAAGTGAAGAAGCTTTGCAAGATGTGAAGATTAAAATTTCTGGCTGCTTTAACTCTTGCGGACAGCATCATATTGCAGATTTAGGATTTTATGGAATGGGTAAACGTGTAGGTGATCATGAGGTTCCTCACTATCAAATGTTGGTGGGTGGGGGCACTAAAGAAGGCTTAGCTACTTTTGGTTCATCTGTGGCCATGATTCCTGCGAAGCGTGTTCCTGAAGCGGTTGATAAGGTTTTGAAATTTTATTTGAAAGAAAAACAATCCTCTGAACGCTTTCAAGACTTCATCAAACGTCAGGGCATTCCAAAATTTCGGGAACTGGTTCAAGAATTTCAACAAATTCCTGATTATAAGACAGCTCCAGAATATTATGAAGATCTTGGGGATGAAGGAAAACCTTTCAAGATGGAAGTTGGTAAAGGGGAATGCGCGGTTTAACCCTTTAATCTGATCCAGTGGGGTGTGATTCCCTGATACAAATTCATATTATAAAAACTCTTACAATGCTTCATAAAAAGTATTGTAGGAGTTTTTAGTTTTGTGTTGAATAGTGCCCCAGAATCTAATTTTGGAAAAAATGATAATGACAAAAAAAGACAAACTTTATGCAGGCAAGCGTCGCAAACTTGACGATTTTAATTTTGGAGAAAAGACGGCAGCCGTTTTTGATGACATGTTGATTAGAAGTATTCCTCAGTATGTTGAATTACAGAGAATGATGGGGGAGATTGCTCGAGAGTTTGCAACCGAAGGTTCGGATGTCTATGATTTGGGTTGTTCAACAGGGATTACACTTAGTACATTGATCAAGAATATTGGACCCAAAGCCCATTTTGTAGGGGTTGATTCTTCTGGAGCCATGCTCGACAAATGTCGAGAAAAGTTTTTAACCGCGCATCCATCTTCCTCTTTTGACCTTCAATGTGCAGATCTCAATAAAGGCTTCCCTGTTAAAAATGCTTCTGTGGTGATCCTTAATTTGACCCTTCAATTTATTCGCCCTCTTTGTAGAGACACTCTGATTCAATCGATTTATAAAGGATTAAATGAAAATGGATGTCTTATTTTGATTGAAAAAGTGTTGGGAAACGACTCTCTTTTTAACCGTATGTTTATCAAACTTTATTATGAGTTTAAAAAAAGACATGGCTACACTGAACTTGAAATTGCTCAAAAAAGAGAAGCCCTTGAAAATGTTTTGATTCCTTATCGTGTAGACGAAAACATTAATCTCTTAACAAAAAATGGTTTTCCTCATACGGATGTTTTTTTTAAATGGTATAACTTTTGTGGAATATTGGCAGTTAAATGAAATCTAAAATTTTGATTCAATTAGGCAATTTTTTCTTCCGCTATCGAGATTTTCTTTTTCCCGTGATTTTTGTTGGACTCTTGCTTGTTTCAAAACCTATTTTCCCATGTGGAAGATATGATTTAAGTGTTTGGCTTGTCATTTTCGGATTTATTGTTGCCATGACAGGTCAGATTTTAAGGGCGTTAACGGTTGGATATGATTATATTGTGCGAGGAGGAGTTAACAAAAAAGTTTATGCAGATCGATTGGTGACAGGAGGCGTTTTTTCTCATTCAAGAAATCCATTGTATTTAGGAAATTTTATTATTTTGCTGGGGCTTTCACTGATTGTGAATGCGCATATTATCTATTGGATTGGCGTCCCATTGTTCTTTTTAATTTATGCTTCTCTGATTGCCGCTGAAGAAAATTTTCTAAGACAGAAATTTGGTGCAGAATATGAGGACTATTGCCGACATGTGAATCGTATTTGGCCGAATTGGAAAGGATTTAAAACTTCTATTCAAAATATGCATTTTTCCTGGAAACGATTACTCAATAAGGAATATGGTTCTTTTTGCATGTGGATGATTGTTGCTCTTCTCATGCGTATGTGGAGTCTTCATTGTGTTCTTGGAAGAGTTGCTGGAATGGAAATAAAGCGTTTGGCGTTTATTCTGATCTTGCCCATCAGCGTGTATATATTGATTCCTCTTCTAAAAGACAGAAATAAAAACTTCTGAAAAAGGCTCATCTGCTGTGTTCCAACTTCCCTCATTTGTGCGGCGTACCATCAAACGTACGCCTCCGCATTCGCTCGCAGGCGCCTTGCATCGGAGACCTTTTTGAGAAGTTTCTAATCTTTTTCTGGTAAGCTTTTTCACGCAACTCTCACATTTTCAAAGACAAACCCCCTCTTTTTTGGCATAATATCCTACTTACTAGGAGGCCGTATTGCGCTGTGTGCGCATCATTCTCTTATACTTCTGGCCTCCAGTACTGTCAGTTTTTTTATAAATAATACTTAATGAACTGACTTGTATTTGTCTAAGGAGACATCATGAAACATACTATCTCAGTGTTGGTGGAGAACAAGTTTGGAGTTTTAGCGCGTATTTCGGGTCTTTTTAGTGGAAGAGGTTTTAATATTGATAGTCTTGCAGTTGGTGAAACACAGGATCCCAGTGTTTCAAGAATGACCATTGTGGTTCAAGGCGATGATTTGGTTTTGGAACAGGTGGTGAAACAACTTAATAAGCTCATTGAAGTGATTAAAGTCATTGATATGAAGGGGAAAGAAAAGGTTGAACGAGAGCTTGTTTTGATGAAAGTTGGAGCTAATGCCAAAACACGCTCTGAAATCATGCAAATTGTAGATATTTTTAGAGCTAAGATTATAGATGTAGCACATGAATCGATGACTATTGAAATTACAGGTGATGAATCTAAAATTCATGGTTTCTTCGATTTTATGAAATCTTTTGGAATACAAGAAGTAGCAAGAACTGGGAAAGTAGCATTATTACGGGAATAATGGATGCGTAGAACGTGCAGAGTTGTTCTACGTTAAAAAGTAAATCTTTTATGGATTCGCTGTACTCCGTAAGTAGTACGGCAGAAAAAGGAGAGTTATGGCTAAAATGTATTATGACAAAGATGCAGATTTGAAATTTCTAAAAGGTAAAACAGTTGCCATTCTTGGTTATGGAAGTCAGGGACATGCCCATGCGTTGAATTTAAAAGAAAGTGGACTCAAGGTTGTCGTGGGTCTTTATAAGGGAAGTAAGTCTTGGAAAGAAGCTGAGAAAGCAGGCCTTGAAGTGATGGATTCAGCCGAAGCTTCGAAAAAAGCGGATTGTATCATGATGCTTGTTTCCGATATGAAAGCTCCTGAAGTTTATCAAGATGCTGTGGCGCCATCTTTAAAAGCAGGAAAGTCGATTGCTTTTGCACATGGCTTTAACATTCATTTTGGACAAATTGTTCCTCCAGCAGATGTAGATGTTTTTATGATTGCCCCTAAAGGTCCGGGCCATTTGGTTCGCCGTACCTATACAGAAGGGGGAGGCGTTCCCGCTCTTATCGCTGTTTATCAGGATGCAACGGGTAATGCCAAAGATGTTGCTTTGGCTTATGCCAAGGGAATTGGATCTGCCAGGTCAGGTGTTTTGGAAACAACTTTTAAAGAAGAAACAGAAACAGATCTTTTTGGAGAACAAGTGGTTCTCTGCGGAGGTCTTTCTGAATCGATTCGCGCAGGTTTTGAAACCTTGGTGAATGCAGGATATCAACCCGAAGTGGCTTATTTCGAATGTTTGCATGAAGTCAAATTAATTGTGGATTTGATTTATGAAGGTGGAATTTCCAATATGAGAAAATCCATCAGTGAAACAGCAAAATATGGAGATATTAGCCGAGGCTCTCGTGTGGTGAATAAAGAAACGCGTGAACGAATGAAAGATATTTTGACCGAAATCCAAACAGGTCAATTTGCACGCGAATGGATTTTGGAAAACAAAGCAGGTAGACCTTCTTACAATGCTCTTTTAAAAAGAGATGCAGAGCACCCCATTGAAAAAGTGGGTGAAAAGCTTCGTAAGTTGATGCCTTGGTTGGGTGGTAAGGAAATTAAACGTGATTTGATTTAGGGGTAATCCCTTAGTTTGTGGGTTTGATTGTTTATTAATTCGTGATCACTATGACACCATTAAAATCTGACGAAAAAATTATCATATTTGACACGACCCTTCGTGACGGAGAGCAATGTCCAGGTGCGAGTCTAAATTTGCGCGAAAAATTAGAGGTTGCGCATCAATTGGTCGCACTGAATGTAGATGTTATTGAAGGAGGCTTTCCTATTGCCTCACCCGACGATTTTGAAGCTGTGAAAACCATGGCTTTGGAAATCAAAGGGACGATGATTGCTGGATTGGCGCGTTGTGTTGATAAAGACATTGAAAAAGCAGCACTTGCTTTAGAAAAAGCAGTGCGTCCACGCATTCATGTATTTTTAGCCACTTCGAAAATTCACATGCAATACAAATTAAAAAAGGCTGAAGACGAAATTCTTCGCATGGCGGTAGAAGGTGTTCAGAAAGCCTTGAAATATGTGGATAATGTCGAGTTCTCTCCAGAAGATGCTTCACGAACAGAACCTGCTTTTTTGGCAAAAGTGGTTGAAGCGGTGATTGCAGCTGGAGCAAAAACGGTTAATATTCCAGATACGGTGGGGTATGCCTTTCCTGAAGAGTTTGGGAAATTAATCAAATATTTGAAAGAGAATGTGCCTAATGTCAATCAAGCTGTGATCAGTGTTCATTGCCATAATGATTTAGGTTTGGCTGTTTCGAATTCTTTAGCTGCGATTCGTAATGGTGCCAGGCAAGTGGAATGTACCATCAATGGAATTGGTGAAAGAGCTGGGAATGCCTCTTTGGAAGAAATTGTGATGACGCTTCGCACGAGAAAAGATGTTTTTCCTAATATTTATACAGAAGTAAATTCACAGCAAATTATTAAAACCAGTCGTTTGGTAAGTAATTTGACAGGGTTGGTTGTACAACCTAATAAAGCGATTGTTGGAGAAAATGCTTTTGCACATGAGTCTGGAATTCATCAAGATGGTGTTTTGAAAGAAAGAACCACTTATGAAATTATGAAGCCTGAAGATGTAGGTTTGTTGGAAAACTCTTTGGTGTTAGGTAAGCATTCAGGTCGGCACGCTTTTCGAGAGCGCTTGAAGGAATTGGGTTTTAAATTGGGAGATGAAGAAATCGATAAACTATTTGAAAAATTTAAAATCTTGGCCGATAAGAAAAAGACAGTTTATGATGAAGACTTGGTGGCCTTGGTAGAAGATGAGTTTGCTCAAGTCCCAGAAATTTTTGTTTTAGAATATCTTCATATTTCAAGTGGGAATACAACGGTTCCAACAGCAACTGTACGTGTGCGAAAAGACAAACAGGTTTTAGAGGATGCTGCTTGTGGAGACGGACCGGTTGAAGCCATTTATAATTCTATTGATCGCATTACTGGTATTAAAGGTACATTGGTGGATTATGCTTTACGTGCTATTACGGGGGGTAAAGATGCTTTAGGTGAAGTGGTTGTAAAAGTAAAAATTGACACCCGCATGGTGACAGGGAAGGGTACTTCCACAGACATTATAGAAGCTAGCGCTAGGGCTTATTTGAATGCGATCAATCGTGTTCTTTTCATTAAAGAAAAGAAAGATGTAAAGGGTGTTTAAAAACAAGTTAGCCAGTTTGCCTGTTTTCCGGTGTTAAGCATTTTTTAAAACTGGCTAACGGACTAACAGGTTAACTGGGTCATTAAATCTATGTCTTCTTCCAAGTCTTATGTATGTGGCATCTTCGGTTTTCCTATCTCTCATTCAGCTTCCCCAGTCATGCATCATGCTGCTTTTCAAGCGTTGAAACTCGATGGTTCTTACACTGCATTTGAAATTTCCCCAAAAAATATTAAAAAAGCTGTTGAAGCCATTCGTCTTTTAAATTTGACAGGCATGAATGTCACGATTCCATTTAAAGAAAAGGTTTTACCTTGGTTGGATGAATTAAGCCCAGAAGCCCGTTTGATGGGGGCGGTGAATACTATTCATAATGTGAAGGGACGTTTAATGGGTTTTAATACAGATGCAAGAGGATTTCAAATGGCTTTGGAAGAGGATTGGGGAAATTCTCTCAAAGGTAAAAATCTATGTTTGATTGGTGCAGGTGGTGCTGCAAGAGCAGTTGCAGTTCAATCAGGGTTGATAGGAGTTAAAAAGTTGATGATTGTGAATCGAAATCAGACCCGTTTAAAAAAGTTAATAACGCATCTCAACAAAAATTTTCCTCATCTTGAAATTGTGGGATTAGGCGAAAATGATAAAAATATTCAGAAAGAAATTCAATTAGCTGATTGCGTGGTGAATGCAACAAGCTTGGGAATGAAGGCCCAAGATCCTTTGCCTATGCCCATTTCCTGGATTCTCAAGAAAACTTATGTCTATGATTTGATTTATCGTCCCTTCCAGACACGCTTTGTAAAAGAGGCCCTTCGTCAAGGATGTCGCGCATCAGGAGGCCTCAAGATGCTTCTTTATCAAGGGGCACTATCATTTGAAATATGGACAGGCAGAAAAGCACCTGTCAAAATAATGGAAGCGGCTTTAAAAAAAGAGTTAAGAGTTCGGGGCTAATTTCTTATAACTCCAAACTCTAAATAAGTGGGGGTAAAAAGGTTGCTTACTTTAATCTTTGTCTTTATCTTTGGTGCATGTATTGGAAGCTTTTTAAATGTTTGTATTTATCGGCTTCCAAGAGATCTTTCCTTAATTAAACCTCGTTCTTTTTGTCCCCATTGTTCGAAAAAAATTAAATGGTATGACAATTTTCCTATTTTGAGTTTCCTTTTTTTAAGAGGGGAATGCCGTTTTTGTAAACATAAGATTTCTTTTCGCTATATTTTTGTTGAAGTTTTAACTGCGTTACTTACTTTGTTGATTTGGTGTCAGGGACAGAGTCAACAATTGGAATTGGTGGAAGTTTTTTTAAGATTACTTCTCACTTATGCTTTGATTGTTGTAAGCATGGTGGATTTCGATTTGTATATTATTCCGGATGAGATTAGTTATTCCTACTTTTTTTTGGGGATTGCTTTGTCTTTGATTTTGCCTACACATTGGGGTGTTGTAAATCGGTTCCATTCACTTTTTAATTCTTTATTAGGGGCTTTGATTGGAGGAGGAGGTTTGTGGGTGATTGGATGGATTGCTAAATTTTTTATGAAAAAAGATGCCATGGGCCTTGGTGATGTTAAGTTGATGATGATGGTGGGGGCATGGTTAGGCTGGAAGGCAACAGTTGCTTCTGTCATGATTGCATCGGTCATTGGATCTGTCGTTGGTTTAATTTTTATTGGGATGAAGAGACTTCAAATTGAAAGTCAAATTCCGTTTGGTCCTTTCCTCTCAATGGGAGCTTTTATTTATATGATGTGGGGAGATCGACTTTTAAAATGGTATTTTGGATTAGTGACATATTTTAAATAATAAGTAGTTCGTAATTTTTTTTTAGAGATTTGAGAATTAGAATTTACAAGATATGCATTTAGGATTAAGGAAATGAACATCGTTCTTTTTGGTTTTATGGGCACGGGCAAATCTGCTGTGGCTCAAGTTTTGGCACGACGCATGAATTTGCGTTGGGTTGATATGGATCGTGAAATTGAAACTCAACAAGGGATGAGCGTTGAAAAAATATTTGAAAAGCACGGGGAGAAATTTTTTAGAGAACAGGAACGACTTTTAGTTCAAGAGTTGATTAAACAAGATGGGTTAGTGGTATCTACAGGCGGAGGAGTAGTTCTTGATGAGGTCAATATCAAGGATTTTTCGAAATGGGCTTGCTGCATTTGTTTAAATGCAAATCCTCAAGTTATTTTTGAAAGAACGCGTCATCGACAGGATCGCCCTTTATTAAAAGACAAAGATCCTATGATGAAAATCCAAGAACTGTTAAAATCCCGTGAATCATATTATTTGAAAATTCCGATACAAATTGATACCAGTGATCGTTCTTTGCATGATGTGATTGGAACGATTATTCATTTGCTTGATGAACATGAAAAAATAAAAAACTAAAAATAGCAGTGCAACAAAGCTGTGATAAAAATTTTGAATGAAGGAAAAGTTTATGGAAATGGTTCGAGTTGATTTAGGTGAGAGAAGTTACGAAGTGATGGTAGGAGCCGGTTTAATGGAACGTATTGGAGAATTAACTTCTCATTTAAGTCTAGGATCTTCCTGTGCTTTGATCACACACGAGAAGATTTTTTCCATGTTTGGTGATCGGATTATGGCTTCTTTAAAACGAAATCGACAACGCGTTTATCCTATTTTTATTCCCGAAGGCGAAGTTTCAAAAAACTTAGAATGGGCTAGTCGCATTTATCAGGTAATGATAGAAAGTGGTTTAGATCGCAGCTCTTTTGTGGTGGCGCTAGGAGGAGGTGTTGTGGGTGACTTGGCAGGATTTGTCGCTGCCACTTACATGCGTGGGTTAGATCTTGTGCATGTTCCAACAACTTTGCTTTCTCAAGTGGATGCAAGTTTAGGTGGAAAAACAGCGGTCAATTTATCGATCGGAAAAAATTTAGTAGGCGTTTTTCATCAACCTCGACTTGTTTTGAGTGATGTCGATGCTCTGGAAAGTTTAAGTAAAGAGGAATTTAGATCTGGAATGGGAGAAGTGATTAAGTATGGCGTGATCAAAGATCCAGAACTTTTTGATTTTATTGAATCTGAACATAAACGTATCTCGGCTCGAAATAAAGAGGCTCTGGAATGGATTATTCATCGTTCATGTCGTGTAAAGGCATGGGTGGTTTCAGAAGATGAAAGAGAATCCAATTTGCGGGCCATTTTAAATTATGGTCATACGGTGGGACATGCCTTAGAAGCAGGAACACAATATCAAGGATATAAACACGGTCAAGCCATTGCAGTGGGCATGGCTTGTGCAGGTTGGATTGCTAAGGAAAGAGGTTTTTGGAATGAAAGCGATTTAAAGCGACAGAACAATGTTATTAAATTATATAACCTTCCCATCACGTATAAAAGACCATCTCCAGAAGAGGTTTATCATTATTTGTGGGCTGATAAAAAGAAAAAGCAGGGGACACTTACTTTTATTCTTCCTAGAAAAATAGGTGAGGTCTTTTTGTGTCGGGATGTTTCAGAGAAGATGATCAAAGAAGCTTTGAACAAGTGTTATAAATAGTATGTATCAAAATGTGTCTTTTGAAAAAGTGGCGGGGCCCCCGATGTTACATCGGGGCCGCCATCGTGCTCAATAGAAGTTGCGCTCGATGGGGCGCCCTCATCTATAAAAGACACATTTTGATGAGTAGAATCTATAGGTAATGGGAAAAGCAGAATAGGAAATGATTTCAAATGGCTAGTGTCAGTGAAGAAATTGTCAGAGAATATTTAGAATTAAATGAATTTGCGGTGAAAGTACATCGTAAATTTCTTTTAACGGGTGCGCAGAGAAATGCTTTGGAT
>JAYRIK010000041.1:0-5028 GCA_041906865.1 Candidatus Auribacterota bacterium | reverse complement strand
CGAGTTACGCATATGTTTTTGCTTTCATTGTCGTAGGTGTTCTTTTTGCTTTAGTTTTTACGGGCACACCTCTCATTCTTTCTCCCAAAAGTCGCGGGAAGAAAAAAGAGTATACCTATGAAAGTGGCGAAGACACGATTGGAAGTGCCTGGGTACAATTTGATATTCTCTATTATCTTTTCGCACTTATTTTTATTGCTTTCGATGTTGAAGTCATTTTCTTGTTCCCCGTCATTTTAGTTTATGGTATTACTCCTGATCTCATTAACCTTTCTAAAATTTTAGTTTTTATAGGTATTTTAGCTCTTGCACTCGCCTATGCATGGCGAAAAGGACTTTTTCAATGGAAATGACGGAAGCCAAAGATTTCAATTTGGATCAAATGCAGGCATCTGAAGGCTTGGCCTTTTTTAAAATTGATCAATTGTTGAATATGGCCCGGTCTCGTTCCTTGTGGCCCATGACTTTTGGACTCACCTGCTGTGCGATTGAAATGATGGCCGTGGGTAGCGCTCGATATGATTTGGATCGTTTTGGTCATGGTGTATTTCGTCCATCTCCTCGTCAATCAGACGTTATGATCGTCTCAGGAACCATTTCACGTAAAATGGCTCCTCGTATTAAAACACTTTATGATCAAATGCCTTCTCCTAAATATGTCATTGCTATGGGAGGTTGTGCTATTGCTGGAGGACCTTTTAAATATCCGGGACAATATTCCATTCTTGAAGGAATTGATAAAATTATTCCCGTGGATGTCTATATCCCAGGTTGTCCTCCAAGACCCGAAGCCCTCATCAGCGCTATTCTTAAGCTGCAAGAAAAAATCACAACAAAAGAAGCGAAGGCATAAACCATGTCAACGCTCATAGAAACCTCCAAAGATACACTTCTTCAAAATATCGCAACAGAATCTGTCAATGAACACGTTTACACAAAAGATGGCTTTCATCTTGAAGTTATTATTTCAAAAGACTCTTTAAGACCTCTGGCTCAAAAATTCCTTCAACAACAATATTTTCTAGAATGTCATACGATTGTTGATTATCCTGATCGATTTGAATCGTGTTATCAATTTAATCAATGGGACAAAACACATCGCGTGCTCGTCAAAGTCAAAACAGACAAGACCAATCCTCATTTCCCAACCATTTCAGATATTTATGGCGTGGCTAATTGGTATGAACGCGAAGGATATGATTTCTTTGGTGTTGTTTTTGACAATCATCCTAATCTTACAAGACTCCTTCTTCCAGAAACAGCCAACTATCATCCCTTACGAAAAGATTTTAAGGGAGAAGGCATGCCCACGGATGTGGAAGATGTTTTAAATTTGATGAAATATGAAGATGCCAAATTTGAAAAAACCAATCCAGAACTTCAGAAAAAATATCAAAAAGATTATTTCATCAACATGGGGCCCCAACATCCCAGTACTCATGGGGTTTTGAGGCTTCTTTTACATTTAGATGGGGAAAGAGTTTTAGGCGTTGAACCTGTTATTGGATATTCCCATCGTGATCATGAACGCATGGCTGAATATAAAACCTATATTCAATTTCTTCCTAATATGGGGCGTTTAGACTATGTGGGAGCCATGGCTTATAATTTTGGTTATGTAGGTTTAATCGAAAAAGCAATGGGACTCGCCCCTTCCCCACGTTCTGAATATATTCGAGTGCTTACGACAGAGCTGAATCGTATTGCAAGCCATCTTTTATGGCTTGGAACTTATTTGCTTGATTTGGGTTCCTTCAGTCCCTTCTTTTATTGCTTTGACGATCGTGAAACCATTTTAGATGCTTTGGAAACTCTGACAGGTGAACGACTGACTTACAATTATTTTCGTTTCGGAGGCGTTGCATTTGATTTACCTGAAGAATTCGAAAGTTCTGTTAAAGCTTTCATTCCAAAAATGAGACAACGGCTCAAAGATTATAAAACCCTCATTGAAAAAAATATTATTTTCATCAAACGCACCAAAGATATTGGAATTCTGACCAAAGAAAACGCTTTATCTTTTGGAGTCACAGGGCCAACACTCAGAGCCTGTGGCATTCCTTATGATTTAAGAAAAATTGAACCTTATTCTGTTTATTCTGAAATGAATTTTGATATTCCTACTTCTAAGGGTGGGGATACTTTTTCTCGCTATCAAATTCGTTTGGCAGAAATTGAACAAAGTTTAAGAATCGTAGAACAAGCTTTAGCAAAGATGCCTTCTGGCCCTATTAAATCGGAAAAAGCTCCGAAAAGTGCTGTGGGATCTGTGAAAGTGCCTCAAGGTGAAACCTATTTTGCGGTGGAGGCTGCTCGAGGGCAATTTGGAACTTATTTGGTAAGCAATGGCACCACCAATCCTTATCGTTTGAAATTGCGCTCACCTTCTTATGCAAATTTAAGCGCACTTGAAACTTTATTAAAAGGACATCTGATTGCAGATGTCGTCGCAGCTTTAGGCAGTATTGACGTTGTCATGCCGGAAATTGATAGATAAAAATAAAATATGAACTCTGAACTTTTAAGAATCTCTATTAGTCTCGTAGTCGTCATTGGCTTCATTCTAACCAATGCTTTAGTTTTGGTATGGATGGAACGTAAAGTGAGTGCCCGTATGCAAATTCGTCGCGGCCCTCTTTATGTCGGGCCCTTTGGCCTTTTGCAAACTTTTGCGGATGCGTTAAAACTTTTAGGCAAAGAACTTGTTTTCCCGAAAAATTGTGACCGCATTCTTTATTTTCTAGCCCCTATTCTTGTTTTTGCCCCTGTCATTGGAACCTTTTTAGTGATTCCTTTTAGTTCATTCTTTTTAATTCAAGATTTGAATATTGGACTTCTTCTCATCTTCTCTTTTTCAGGGCTTTCTTTCATTGGCATTTTCATGGCGGGCTGGTCTTCCAATAATAAATACAGTTTGTTAGGCGGTTTACGCTCCGTAGCTCAAAATATTTCTTATGAAATCCCTCTTTTGCTTTCCACCATGGGCGTTATCATGATTGCTAAATCCTTCAGACTTTCAGATATCGTGGCGGCCCAAGCACATTATCCCTTTGTTCTAATTCAACCTTTGGCATTTTTGATTTTCTTTATTGCTTCCTTAGCTGAATCCAATCGAGCTCCTTTTGATATTCCAGAAGCAGAATCTGAAATTGTTGCAGGTTTTCACACGGAATACTCTGGTCTTCGATTTGGAATTTTCTTCATCAGTGAATACACATATATGTTTATTAACGCAAGCGTGGCGACTGCTTTGTTTTTAGGAGGAGCGCATGGACCTTGGCTTCCAGGGTTGGCATGGTTTTTCCTCAAAGTTTATTTTCTTATTTTCGTCATCATGTGGGTTCGATGGACATTTCCCAGACTTAGAAGCGATCAGTTGATTACTTTTGGTTGGAAGGTCTTGATTCCACTAGCTCTTTTTAATATGATTTGCACCGCTTTTGGACTTTACTTCATTAGATAAGGTTTTATGTCCTATATTACAAGTATCTTTTCAGGTTTTTATAGTTTGCTATCAGGCATGTGGGTCACATTTAAATTTATGTTCCACCGCCCTGTGACAGATCTGTATCCTCGCAAGAAAAAGGCCATGTTTCCTCGTTTTAAAGGCCCCACTTCTTTTGTCGTGGATGAAAAAACCGGTGACCATCGTTGTATTTCTTGTGATCAATGCGTCAAAGTTTGTCCTTCTTCATGTATTACTTTGACAAAAGTCAGAGGCGAAGACAAAAAATTTCATTTAACAGATTACAAAGTGGATTATAGCCTTTGCAGTTTATGTAGTCTTTGCATTGAAGTGTGTCCAACCGATGCCCTTACCCATGCTAAAGATTATGACATTCCCACTTTTTCTCAAGCAGATCTGATTATTGATTTTCTAAAGCCTTTTTCGGCTAAACACGAACAAGATAAACAAAAATTACAAACCCCGGAACCCGCTACTTCATAATCAGGCCACCCCATGATCAAAGAAATTATTTTCCTTAGCATCGTGATTGTCACTGTTCTGGCAGCCTTTATGGCCGTGAGTTTCAAGAAAACACTTTATAATGCTTTTTCCTTAATGCTCTGTTTAGGTGGGATTGCTGGAATTTTTGTATTTTTATCCAGTGAATTTCTTGCTGTTATGGAAATTGTGGTCTATGTCGGTGCTATTGCTATCGCCATTATTTTTGCCATTATGTTTTCCCCTCCCCATTTTATGACACAAGAGAGAAAAGCCATTAAAATGATTCGTTCTATCTTGGCCGCAGGATTCTTTTTCTTCATGATTTATCGAGTGATTCAAAAAGGTCCATGGATCGCATCAACGGTGGCCTCTATCCCTGAGGCTGATTTTTCTATTAAACATTTGGGGAGTGTTTTATTAGGAGTTTACACCCTTCCTTTTGAGATCATCAGCGTCATTCTTTTCATCGCTGTTTTAGGAGCTTTGATTATGGGAAGAAGGAGAGGAACGGATGAGTAATCATTTAGAAACTTATCTTATTTTGTCGGGGCTCTTAGCTTCGATTGGTGTTTACGGATTTTTAGAAAGAAAAAACCTGATTGGAATCTTGATCTCTATTGAATTGATCTTAAATGCTGCCAGCATTAATTTTTTGGCTTTTAATAAATTCCTTTTCCCAGACAAAGGGATTGGACAAGCCATTGTTTTATTTATCATTGGTTTGGCTGCTGTAGAAGCTACTTTGGCTTTAAGCATTATTTTAGTACTTTATCGAGGCATGACTTCGATCAACATTGAAAAAGCAAATCATTTAAAAGGGTAACATGGATTTAACGCTTCTCTTTTTAATCACAGCATCACCGCTACTCGCATTTGTAGCCATATCTGCTTTGCCTAAGCAATTGAAAGGCTTAGCTAGCACCGTTTCCATCGTTGCCATCTTAACTTCCTTTTTTTCAACTCTTGGGATCTTTCTCAAACATCCTGAGATCACGCAAACTCCTTTAGAAATTCAATGGACTTGGCTGGTTTCACATCCCTTTAGTTTTAATGCAGGTTTTCTGATCGACCGTTTGAAT